>NZ_JARXHW010000019.1:0-80282 GCF_031127805.1 Thalassobacterium maritimum
CGAGCTTAAAACAGCTCAGCTTGCCAAAGTACAGATTCATCTGCAATTAACTGAATTCAACTCACAACATATTCCTCGCACTTTTAATCACACCCTTGCTCTAACAACAAGCTTTTATACCCTTGATTCCGTGAAGTAAATGAGTGTGATGCACAGTTTTCATGAAATCGCCCACTATTATTGCACTTCTTTACGGCCCCGATCAACCGGGCTTGGTGTCACGCGTGTCGAGTTGGATCTTTCTACGCGGCAGTAATATCGTGCACGCAGATCAGCACGAAGATCCCGAAGCTGGCATTTTCTTTCAGCGCGTCGAATGGATCCCATCCGGAAAAATCGACGAAGAGGCAGCCTCATTCGAGAAATTCGCCTCCGAGGAGCTGGGAATGACTGCAAAAGTCGCACAATCGACTGACCGACCGAAGGTAGCGCTCTTCGTATCCAAAATCGATCACTGCTTTCACGACACCATTTTACGCTTCCGCTCTGGCGAAATGACTGGCGAACTGGCCTGTATTATATCCAATCACCAGGACTTGGCCGAAGATGCCGCTCGCTACGGCATCCCCTTTCATCATGTGCCCGTGACCAAAGCCACTAAGGCCGAAGCCGAGAGCGAGCAACTGCGCATCGTGCATGAACAAGGCGCCGAATTAATCGTCATGGCGCGCTACATGCAGGTGCTCTCTGAGAGCTTTTTAGAAAAAGCGGGCTGCCCGGTGATCAATATCCACCACTCTTTCCTACCCGCCTTCGCGGGCGGCAAGCCCTATCACCAAGCGCACATGCGTGGGGTCAAGCTGATCGGTGCCACTGCGCACTATGCAACTGCCGACCTAGACGAGGGCCCAATCATTCACCAAGACGTCACTCGCATCAACCATCGCAACGCCATTCCTGATCTCATACGCAAAGGGCGTGATCTGGAAAAATCCGTCTTCGCTCAAGCCATTCGCCTACACCTCGACAATCGGATTCTTGTTTACAATAACAAGACTGTGGTTTTCGACTAGAGCAACTGCATCCAGTCTGATTGTAATCCAACCTCTTCATTTCCAATTTCCAATTTCCTAATTCTTAATTCCTAATTCACAATGAATCGCCCAAGTAAAAACAAACGCCACAATCCAACTCTACCTGAAAACGTCGATGTCGTCGATGAACGCAACTTGGTCGACGTCGAGGACTCTGAGGAAATCTCGATTGAAGATCGTATCAGCATCTACTGGATGGAGAACAAAAGCTTCATCTCCGGCTGTATCTTTGCTCTGGCGCTGCTGATCATCGCCTTCAATGGCATGCGCATGTATAAAAACCATGCCGTCGCCAAGCTGCAAGCCGCCTACTCCGAGGCCATCAATAGCGAAACTTTGGCTGACTTCGCACAAGCCAACCCCAACAAAGACCTAGGCGGCCTGGCAGCACTCACCGTAGCCGACCAAGCCTACAATGCTGAAGAATTTGAAAAAGCGCTCAACTTCTACAGCATCGCCGCGGGTGCCTTGAGCGACAACATTCTCGCCGGGCGTGCACGACTGGGACAGGCCTTCGCCAATTACTACAACGGCAACACCAGCGACGCCCTAGCACAACTCACTGACGTGGCCAACGACAGCAGCCTGGCTGAAGTCGCCCGCGCCGAAGCCGCGTACCACCTGGCGATCGAAGCCGATGCAGCTGGCCGCAGCGAAGACTACGACCGCTACGTGGCACAAATCCAAGCCAGCACGCTCGCCACACAGTGGCAACAGCGCCTCAGCATTTACGAGCAACAAGCCCGCTAAGCGCCATCGCGCCCGCCATCGCGAACAAGCAATTTCATCAAGCACAGGCCATGTGGCCTGTGCTTTTTTTGTGCTTTCAGCATAGCTTGCGTTCGAATTCTCACAGACAAAACACTTGCCAGCCGCAGCACTCCACTTCCCACTCTTGCTATGATTAAAACAATTGTCACGCACCCGGGCGGTGCCCACAAAGACGACTTTCTGGCCTGCGCCGTATTACTGACTCAGGCGCCCGTCGCCATAGAGCGCCGCGATCCGACCGAAGCCGACCTCAAGGACCCAGAAGTCGCAGTGCTCGATATCGGCCATCAACACGATGCCGCGCTTTGCAATTTTGACCATCACCAACTCCCACGCGATCACGTGCCGACCTGTGCACTCTCACTGGTATTACAACACCTCGGCATCTACCAAGACGCGCGCGAATTTTGCAGCTGGCTGGAAGTGGCGGAATGGTTTGATTGCCGTGGCCCCGTCGATACGGCCGAGTGGCTGGGTATGGACCGTGAAACGCTTGGTAAGCTCAACTCCCCCCTCGACATTACAATCCTACGCCGCTTTGCCAGCCAAACGGAGCACAAGCCCGGCGAGCCGATTTGGGAAATCATGCGCATGATCGGGCAAGACACGGTCGACTACATTACCAACTTACGCACACGCCTCGACTTTGTCGCAGCACATGCCGAAGTCTGGGAGTTTGAAAACTTTAAGGCACTCTTTATGCCTCGCACCGACCCCATGCCAGACGAAGCCTCTTCAGGGCTCGGCTATCATGTAGAAAAGCTAGGCTTGGAAGAAGAGGTGCTGGCACTCGTCTATCCCGACAGCCGTGGCACCGGCTACGGCATGCGTCGTTTCAACGACGACGCGCGTATGGAATTTACCCGCTTGGACAATGAAGACGATGTGCATTTCACCCACGCGCGCGGCTTCATCGCCAAAACATCCAGCGCCGAAATCGACCGCTTGCAAGAACTAGTCGCCATGGCTTACCAGCCATCCTGAGGCACACGGCCAGCGCCCCGTAATGAGAGAACTGATCACACCCGCACTCGCCCAACAACGAATCTTAGCAGCTCTGCAGACACAGCCGAGCGAAACTTGCGCACTCGAACAGTGCGCGGGGCGCATATTACGCGCGCCCGTGGTGGCCGACCGCCCCTTCCCGCCCTTTGATCGCTCAATGATGGATGGCTATGCGATCCGCGCCGCCGAGATTGATCGCGACGGTCGTTTTACCATCGTGACACAAGCGCCCGCGGGTGCGCCAGCGCAACAGCTCGGCCATCAGCCACAAGCTTGTGCAGAGATCATGACGGGCGCCGTGTTACCAGCCGATGCCGACTGCGTAGTGCCCTATGAACAAACTCGACGTATCGACAGCACTCAGATGCAAGTGCTCGAACCAAATCAGCACGCTGCCGGAGACTGTATCCATAGGCTCGCCAGCGATCGTCCCGCCGGCGAAGCGCTACTGACTGCTGGCCGCCGGATCGGATCGCGCGAAATCGCGATCGCCGCGAGTTGCGGCTGCGACCATCTAGTGGTTTCAAAAAAGCCCTCCATCGCCATCGTCAGCACTGGCGATGAATTAGTCGATATCGTGGCGACGCCAGCTGCGCACCAAATTCGCCGCTCCAATGACATCATGATTGAAGCTGCGCTCCAGCACTTCGATTTACCCGCAGCTCAGTTTGCTCACTTGCCCGACAATGCTGCAGCCTCAAAAGCGCAACTCAAAGCGCTCATTGCCGACCATGACCTCGTAATCTTAAGCGGAGGTATCTCTATGGGCAAAAAGGACTTTATTCCAGATGCCCTCGATGCTCTCGGCTTAGACTGTCAATTTCACGGAGTGGCTCAAAAGCCCGGCAAACCACTCGGCTTTTGGAGTCAGCCCGAATGCGCGGTGTTCACCCTCCCGGGCAATCCGCTCTCCACGCTCACCTGCCTGCACCAATACGTAATTCCTGCACTCTTTCACAGCTTGGGCCAAGCGGCGCCCACTACGCCACATACGGTCAGCCTCGATGCTGGCGTCAGAGCTCGCGACGATTTGACGATCTTCCTGCCCGTCAGTCTGCATGCCAACAACATCGCCCGCCCCCAGCCGGCCAATAACTCCGGAGACTTGGTGCGCATCCTACAAAGCGACGGCTACATCGAGCTCCCGCCATGCAAAGAAAAAAGCTACCCCGCGGGCAAAAGCTTCGACTTTCACCCTTGGCATTAAATGATCGCAGACATGGAATTTACCCATATCGACCAAAATCAACGCCCGACCATGGTGGACGTATCCGCCAAAACAGCCACCGAACGCACTGCTATCGCCGAGTGCTACGTGCATCTGGGCACTGAAATTATGAGCGCCTTCGCTGAAGCCGGCTGGAGCAGTAAGAAGGGCCCGATCTTGGACACAGCCATCATTGCAGGCACCATGGCTGCCAAAAAGACCTCCGAGTTGATCCCCTTTTGCCACCCACTGAACCTCAAATCAGTCAAGATCGAGATCACTCCGGTAGACGACGCACGCCTACGCATCGAAGCACAGGTCAAAGTGCTGGATCAAACTGGCGTCGAAATGGAAGCCCTGACCGCTGCCAGCGGAGCGGCACTCACGCTCTACGACATGTGTAAAGCTGCGTCCAAAGACATCGTCATCGAAACCACTCGATTGGTGCAAAAGACGGGTGGAAAATCAGACTACCAGCTAAAGTCCTAGCGCGCAGCCATGCGCCGCCTCCAAGTAAAGACTCTCTAATCATTTCAGCCATGCCACTTCCCATTTACGGACTCGTACTCGTCGGCGGCCAAAGCCAACGCATGGGCCGCGATAAAGCCCTGCTTCGCTACGGCGATGGAGGCACCCAACTCGAACGCACGGCCGCGCTCTTACAAAGGACCTGCGAGCAGGTCTATATCTCGCAGCGCACGGGGCAAGCCTTCCCCTGCCCCACAGGTAGCAGCGCGATTTACGATTGCGTAGACGGAGTCAAAGGCCCGCTGGCTGGCATTCTCTCCGCTATGCGCACGCATCCCAATGCGCACTGGCTGGTGTTGGCCTGTGACCTGCCCTACTTACAAACTGCCGCATTAACAAAGCTAATCGACGCCTTTCGTCAGGAAACCCCACAGCTCACAGCCTACCGCAGCAGTTACGATGGCCTACCCGAGCCGCTCTGTGCAATCTATCCCTCCGGTAGCGATGCCGGACTGCTTGCACTCGCGCAAGAACTTGGCAAAAGCTGCCCGCGCAAATTACTCATTGTTCAAAAAGCTGCCCTAATTGAACAAGACGATCCCCGCAGCCTGGATAATATTAATACCGCCGAAGAATACGAACACAGCAAAACAGAGCTCAGCTCAGTCCAACGCAGCCACTAAAGCACCTCTAAGCCAGCAGTCCTATCATGCAAATTCAAATCCTCTATTTCGCACAACTCGCCGACCTGGCGGGTAAGACCGAAGAATCTCGTCACATCGAGCACAGCTCCCCCGCCACACTCTACGCCGACTTACAACAGAGCTACCAATTTCCACACGCATTCAAACAGCTACAAGTCGCGATCAACCATCAGTTATCCGCCCACGAAACGGAGCTCAAGGACGGTGATTCGATCGCCTTCCTCCCCCCTATGACGGGTGGCTGATCGACTGCAACACGCACGGACCTCATACTATGAAATTTCGCCTGACCGACCAAGCTATAGAGCCCAGTGCCTTACGACGTGAAATGCTGTCACTCAGTGCCGGCGCTTATTGCAGCTACGAGGGCTGGGTGCGCGACCACAACGAAGGCAAAGCCGTTCAAGAGCTCCACTACAGCGGCTATCCGCAACTCGCCCCCAGTATCGCAGAGCGCATACTGCAGGAGGCACAAGAAAAATTCCAAGTTGAAGATGCAGCTGTGGTGCACCGCACCGGCGCACTCATGACCGGCGACATCGCGGTGTGGGTGGGCGTGACAGCGCACCACCGAGGCGACAGCTTTTTGGCCTGTCGCTACATCATCGATAACATCAAGCACCGCCTCCCGATTTGGAAAAAAGAAATTTACAGCGACGGCAGCCACGCCTGGATCGAGAGCAACCACTGCGGCTGCTCGGACCCCAAAAATTTAGAGCACTCGCACTAAGCACTGGTACGGATTTTAACTTACAGCGCATCGGTGCACATAAAGCGCGCTTAGAGATGTGCAAACTCATCGAGCAGGAGCTCTAATTGTTGCGGCGAAATTGGTTTGGTTAAAACATCCACCATGCCTGCGGCAAAACACTTCTCACGCATACCGGTCGAATTATCGGCAGTCAGCGCGTAGATGGGCGTCTTTTGATTCACGCCCTCTTTACGGATACGATCCATGCTTTCAAAGCCACTCAGCCCCGGCATATGCAAGTCCATCAAGATAACGTCGAACTGCTTTTGCTGGCAGATATCGATGGCTGTCACTCCTCCATCGGCGAGCGTATAGTCCAGCTGCATCTTCTGCATCAAAGACTCGAAATAGAGTCGATTAAACGAATCGTCCTCGACCAGCAAGACACGTAGCGCGCGCAGAGAGTCCGTGTTAATATCTGCCGCCACAGCTAATTCTGAGTCACGTGAGCTCGCCAGTTCTTTGACATCCATTGGCAGCGTCAGCGTGAAAGTGCTGCCTTGACCCGGCTCACTGACCACATCGATGTGACCATTCGAAAAAGCAACTAAGCGGCTACAGATCGCTAAGCCCAAGCCTAGGCCTCCATGCGAGCGCGAGCATGAGCTATCGACTTGCGTGAATGCATTAAAAATTTGCTCTTTGAACTCAGGAGAAATCCCGATCCCACTATCTTCGACGATAAAACAAAACTCAACTCGGTCGGACTGGACTTCTTGCTGACTTCCGACTGTTAAACGAACATAACCGGAATCGGTATACTTACATGCATTTTGCAATAGATTACTTAAAATCCGTAATAAGATCTCGGAGTCATGGATCACTACAAGTGTATCTTCGATCGCCACTAAGCCGGCCCCGCCATTACGAAACTCGTAGGCGATCCCATCGCTCATAGGGCGAATGCCTTCAAAGGCCAGGCGACACATTTCTAATAATTTGAAGCTAGCATTCTTAGCATTCAGCTTACCTTGATCCAAGCGCGTGTAATCGAGAATCGCTTCGATCAATTTCAACTGTCGCTCTCCGGAGCGATAAATAATATCTAATAACTCTAAATCTTCTGCTGTGGCATCTTTACGCAGTAAGTCAGTAAAACCTAAGATCGGGTTGAGTGGCGTGCGCAGCTCATGGCTCATTACCGCTAGAAATTCATCCTTAGCACGGTTGGCAACTTCCGCCTCTAATTTAGCCTGCGCCATGTGCTCAAAAGCTTCTGCCTTTTGCGCCTCCAATTCCATCGTGTGTAGTGCAAAGGCCAAATCATTACACATCTCCTTAAACAAAGCGAGCTCTTCGTCGGTCGCCTGGACTCCCGCGGCAGTACGGACTGAAAGAACACCGTAAGTAATATGTTCGTATTTCAGCAGTCCAGAGCAACGGTGGATCCCCTGCTGGTGATCACAACACCCCAGCTCAGAAGAAGCATTCTCACAAGTATCCAAATAGTGCATACAATGATCCTTTGCAGTGAGTAAATCATAACAAGTGAGCGGCTCCCCGATTCTATAGTTATCCGACAATGGACAGCGATCCCGGAGGTCTGAGGATTCTATAAAGTCAGCAACATTTCCTCGTTTATCAACGAGTGCACAACTGACATAACTGTATCCACGATCTCGAACCAGTATGCGAGTCACTCCACGCAAGAGCGTTTTAGCATCTGGCTGCTGGCGAGTAATCAATTGATTCACCTCACGCACAGAGCGCAACACGGTTGTTAAATGTTGTAGTCTTGCACTATTTAATTGGCGTTCAGTAATGTCCAATGAGTATGAAAAATATAATTCACGCCCATACTCATCATAACTGACTCCCCCATTCATCAATACCGTAAATTGACTGCCATCTTTACGCTTCGCTTCGAAGACCAATTCAAAACGCCCGTTTTCATTAGACATTTCGATTATACGATTCGCCTGATCAGGCTCCATACAATGGCTCGCGATTGGGGTGTGCAAAATTTCTTCGAGCGTCTCGTAGCCCCACATCTCCCGGTAGGCTTTATTTACATAAACAAAAATCCCATTCTTGTCCACGATACTAAAACCACTGTATGCGTTCTCGGTGGCTTCAGATATCATTTGAAACCGAGCTTCACGCTTACGCTCATCCGTAACATCGCGCATCACGCCCGACAATACGGAAGGCGCGCCTGAGGCATCCCACCGCATCTTACCGGTCACTGAGATTTGCCGTATATCGCCACAAGGCTGCACGATACGAAGTTCAAAATGATGCGGACTGGCGTGCTGCAAAGATTTCTGGATATGCTCCTCCCAGATCTGTTGATCATCTTCATAGAAGATTTCGTCAATGGTACCAAGGGAAGGGTAAAATGTCTTCGGATCGCGTCCCATAATCTGGAAGGTCTCTTTCGACCACTCAAAACTCCCGGTTTTAAGATCCAGGCTCCAGGCCCCCACTGCCGCCAGGTCGCGAGACATACGAAACAATGTCTTAGTGTGCTCCAGTGCCATTTCTGCTTCTTTGGCTTCTGTCATATCCGTCCACTGGCACACGACATGACTGAGGGCTCCAGTATCATTGGTAATCGGATAAAGAATCGCATTCACATAACGCCTGCGCCCTTCTTGATAATCCTCAGAAAAGACATCGGGCTGCCACAATAGCTCGAGCGCAACGACTTGATTCTCATAAAATACTTGGTGTACTTTATTCATTAAGCCTGCCTGCTCTAAATTAGGATCAATCAGAGGATTGTAATGCCCCACAATCAAATCTTCCGGCAAGTTTAGCTTCTGACATAAGGCTTGGTTGGCGCGAATAACATAACCATCTGGCTGGGTGATAAAGGTGGGCAGCGGGCTATTATGTAAAATAGAAGACAGAAACTGCTCATTGCGCCGTATCTTTGCTTCATTCTCATAATGCACAGAAACATCGTGAAAAACCAGCACCACGCCAATAAATCTCCCTAAATCATCTTTAATAGGCGCGCCACTATCAGCGATCGGATACTCTTTACCGTCCTTGGAAATTAATGTGGTATGATTCGCTAATCCTACGACGACGCCCTCGCGTAGCACACGTTCGACGGGACTCGCTGCGGTCGAACGGCTGAGCGTATCAATAATCTGAAAAACTTCCGTGGAATTCCGGCCCTGCGCTTCCTGCTCGCTCCAACCCGTCAACTCTTCGGCCACGCGATTCATTTTGAGAATACGACCACTCGCATCTGTCGTCATCACGGCATCCCCGATTGAATTGAAAGTGGTGCGATGATAGCTCTCACTCGCTCGCAGTGCTCTTAATTCCTGACTAAGTTGACGCAGCTGGCGCTTCGCTTCGTCCAAATCTGAGATCGACTCTATGGTTTGATCAGTGAGTTCGGGCATGGGGGAGTAAAGCTACAGCGATTAAATAGAAAGAGGAGCGGGCTCGCCATTGTATGCTATTTCCTTCAATGCTTCAAACGATATTAAGCATTTTATGCGCAGACTCTTACGTATACAAAACAACCCCGCCGAACTGGCGGGGTTGTGTATGAATTAATGCTCAATCGAGAAAAGAACTACAGCCGCTATTTGCGGATTTGGTAATCGGTCTTGTCGTTGATCAACTTCTGAATGCCATCGAAAGCCGCATTCACCTCTTTGTCCTTCAAAGTGCGATCTGCAGCACGGA
Source organism: Thalassobacterium maritimum (assembly GCF_031127805.1). Classification (NCBI taxonomy): domain Bacteria; kingdom Pseudomonadati; phylum Verrucomicrobiota; class Opitutia; order Puniceicoccales; family Coraliomargaritaceae; genus Thalassobacterium; species Thalassobacterium maritimum. The sequence continues at coordinate 9,589 of NZ_JARXHW010000019.1, forward strand.
AACTCATGCTTACAGCAAGGCTCTTTTTCCCCTCCGGCAGTCCACTGCCTTGGTAGACATCGAAGATGCGTACACTCTCGCAATCGAAGCCCTGTGTGGCCTTCTTCGCAAACTTAGCGACTTGCTTTTCGACCTCCCCTGCCAAAACGGACTCATCGACGATGAGTGCAAGGTCCTTGGCTGAAGCGGGCTGGTTGCTAACGCCACTGTGACGACCGCGCTTAGCTTTACGTTCAAAGAACTTAGGTGTCATCAAAATGGAGCCCGCAATAACGGGTGTCGTGAGGTCCCAGCGCTCTTTAAGGGTCGCCATGTTGAGCAAACCGCAAGTGGCCATGAAGCCCATCTTAGCAAAATCCCCCGCTTCGGCAGAATGCCCGGACTGCCATAGCTGACAGCCTTCCAGCGGTTGAAAGTTCAACTTACTCGCCGCAGTTCCAGCGATCTCCAATACCTCACCAGCCAAGGTGCGTGCGGTGTAGAAGTCAGCGACTTCACGCTGACGCCATTCGCGGCTGATTTGATCAGCGACAATCACAAAGCTGACAGATACCAGTTCCACCATCTGCCCTTTCACCTCGCGATAAACGTGCCCACGCTCGAAAAAACGAGTGGCCCCCGTCCCCCGTGCCGCATTCAGCTTCAACACGTCCAAGAGGCCCGGAATCAATGAGGGGCGCAGGTGGCTCTGATCACTTTGCAATGGATTGTCCAGTGCGAGCACCTTGAAGCTGTCTTCACCGAAAAAGAACTTGGTCTCTTCAGGATCGCGCAGCGAATAAAGGAAGGCTTCATTGAAATTCTGTCCAGTCAAGTAATCGGCCACCGCTTCGTTGACGGTGTAAATGCGGTGATCCTGTGTGCTGATACCACGTGCGACGACTTCGGACTCCGGAATCTTATCGGTGCCATAGACACGGATGAACTCTTCGACCAAATCGACCTCACGTTGCAAATCTTGACGGTAAGAAGGAATCGAGACTTCCCAGCGAACCGAACCATCCTCGGCGTCGTGCACCGAGACTCCAAGCCCCAGAGATTCCAACACAGACTGGATTTCTGCATCACTCACTTCAAAGCCAATGAACTTGCGCACACGGTCTGGCAGCAAAGCAACCTCGGTAATCGTAGGTGGCTCGGCACCGACTTCGATCATGTTGCCATCAACACTCCCGCCAGCGACTTCAAGAATGAGATCCACCGCGCGCAAAGAGGCGTAGGTCACGCCCTTAGGATCCACACCACGTTCGAAACGATAAGAGCTGTCCGAAGAGAGGTTCAGCTTGCGTGCGGTCGCACGTACTGAAGTCGGCGCAAAGTAAGCCGCTTCCAGCACGATATCCGTCGTCGCATCGTCCACTTCCGCATCCAGCGAGCCCATGACGCCGGCCACCACCAATGGACGTTCGCCATCGGCGATCACAGCCATATCCGCAGTCAAGCTGCGCTCCACTTCATCGAGTGTGGTGATTTTCTCCCCTTCGCTCGCCATGCGCACGATCAGCTGGCCGCCTTTAATCTTAGCCGCGTCAAATGCGTGCAAGGGTTGGCAAGTTTCGTGCAATACGTAGTTAGTGACGTCGACTACATTATTAATCGAACGTTGTCCGGTAGCTTCGATCGCCTCTTTTAGCCATTTAGGGCTGGGGCCGACTTTCACGCCTTTAATAGAGATCGCGGTGTAGTGTGGGCAAATTTCAGCTGCGCTGACTTCGACGCCTGTGAGCAATGGCTCTCCGCTACGGTCGTTGATAGTGCTGGCTTTGACCTCAGGATATTTGACTGCGAGGTCGAACTTGGCTGCGAGCTCGCGCGCAACACCGATATGGCTGAGCACATCGACACGATTGGGCGTGATCTCAAGATCGAAGACAGTGTCCCCATCGCTGTAGAGCTCATTCAACGCTGTGCCGAGCTTGGTCTCGGATGGCAGAATCATGATACCATCGTGATCTTGGCCGATCTGCAGTTCCTTGGCGGAGCACATCATACCCGCGGAAGGTTGCCCGCGCAGCTTGGAGGCTTTGATTTTAAAATCGCCCGGCAGCACGGCGCCCGGCAGCGCCACCATGACCTTGTCGCCTTGTTGGAAGTTTTTCGCGCCGCAAACGATGTCGTGCACTTCGCCTTCCTGCCCGGTTGAGACCTTACAGCAGCGTAAACGGTCCGCATCGGGGTGCTGAATGTATTCGAGCACTTGGCCGACCACGACATTATTGAGCTGGGGGGGACCCAGTTTTTCGTATTCCTCGATGTCGAAGCCAAGCAAGGGCAAGACCTCGGCCAGCACTTCAGGTGAGTGCTCGACAGGATCCAGATCGATATAGTTTTTTAACCAGTTGTAGGAAATTTTCATTTCAAGAAAGATGTTTTGGCAGAATGACTCCGCCGTGAATGCTTCTAAATTGTTGGATTTAGATCTTAGGCGAACTGCTTCAGAAAGCGGACGTCATTTTGATAATAGTAGCGGATGTCGTCGACGTTTTGCAAAATCATCGCGATACGCTCGATGCCCATGCCAAATGCATAGCCCGTATAGACTTCGGGGTCGATACCGACAGCTTTAAAAACCTCGGGGTCGACCATGCCACAGCCCATGATTTCGATCCACTTGTTACTCAACTTGCCCAGATCGGGCGAGAAGAAGTCCATCTCGAAACTAGGTTCGGTGAAGGGAAAGAAGCTTGGGCGCAGGCGAGTCTTCGCCTTAGGGCCGAAAATCGTCTTTACGAAGTGATCTAAAGTAGCCTTCAGGTCGAGTAGCGTCACATCTTTATCCACGTAAAGCCCCTCAATTTGGTGAAAGTTTGCACTGTGGGTCGCATCCGGCGTATCACGGCGGAAGCAGCGCCCCGGTGCCACAATGCGGATCGGAGGCTTCGATTCTAACATGGTGCGAATTTGGACTGTCGATGTGTGAGTGCGGAGCAGGTACTTCTCATCGCCCAGTTTGCTGACATTGTTCACCCGCAAGTCATCTGGCAAATAATACGAATCCTGCATATCTCGGGCCGGGTGATCGCTGGGGATATTAAGCGCATCGAAGCAGTAGTGCTCCGTTTCCACTTCGGTGGCCTCCGCGACGGAAAAGCCGATGCGACGAAAGAGCGCGACCATCTCTTCCCGCACCTGTGCGATCGGATGTAGCGTGCCACGGGTGCTATCCGGCGCAGGCAAGCTAGGGTCAATCGCGGGGCCCAATTTAGCCGCTAATTCCGCAGCTTCAATGCGCTCAACCACCCGATCAAAGGCAGCCTGCACAGCGGTCTTGGCCTCATTGATAAGCTTGCCCATCGCAGGCTTATCCTCTTTGGGGACTTTGCCCATGCCCTTCATGACATCGGTCAGGGCCCCCTTAGGGCCGGAAATAGTGGCCTTATACGCCTCAAATTCTGCGCGCGTTTGTAGCTTAGGTGCAGATTCCTGCACGCCCGCGACGATAGCTGTTAACTTTTCTTGCATGATAGTCCTGTTTTACAGTGAAGCGATGAGGCTTTCACGCTGAGAAATTTTGTCGAGACGGATTTCGGGCAAATCGCAGTTAGTGCATAGAAATATGCTGAAAAAACAGATCAAAAACAAATATCACAGTCTGAAGGTTACGACTATATTATACTACGCATACGCCACATACAATCGCGGCAAGAAACCGCTCAGGGCATCTCAATGACTGACGCCCCCGCTTTGAAGTAAAACTCATCGTCGATTGTTCCTGCGTCTAACCCGTCTTCTAGCGGATGATCGGCCAACATAATCAGACGAGTTTTCTGTGCCAATTGATCCATCGCGTGCGCCAGCAGTTTTTGCACACTTAGGGGCAGACGATCAACGTGCCTTAAAATGAGCGTCCCCTTCTCAGCACGCTTAAATTGAATGCCTAATTCCCCTGACGCATCCACTAGATAACTATGTAATTCCTCTTCGTTGTGTTCGGAGCAATCGTAGACCACACAAGGGCCACCGGCACGAGGGCCATTTTTGTGCACGAATTCGGCGATTTCACACTTGCCCGACTCGGCCGAGCCTAAAAGCAAAAATGGGTGACGACTCGCAATTTGCTCAGTCAGAGACTCTCGCAAATCATGAATCTCGTCGCGATCTCCGCAGAGCCAGGCACAGGCATCCATGCGATTGCTCAACGCAATGCCTTGCACCTCCTCAGTCGCCCCATCTTGTGCATTGAGCGCTAAGCGCAAAGTCTCCTTCAGCGCGTGCGCTTGGATCGGCTTGACCACTAGATCGAACAAATGATTCTCTTCCACAAAACTGCGCAATTGCGCATCTGGATAACCACTCACCATAATACACTTTGCGCTCGGATGCATTTCCAGGATCTTAGAAATCACATAAATGCCATTGACCGGAGCCATGATATAATCGCAAAGCACCAGCTCGTGACGCTCGGGGTCATAGCAGTTAATCGCCTCAAATCCGTCAGAAACAACATCAGCCTCACAACCAAGGACACGACAAACTATTGAGATAATCTCAAGGTCGACGGAAGAATCATCGACAATTAATACTCTGTGATCTGACATAACAACTTTTTAAAGATTTCGTAAATTTATTATCTAACCTTACAGAACTTGGCAACACACGAAAAGACAGAATCGCAAGAAAATCGCTTAAAGGTCCTCTATCAGGACGCCGATTATATCGCGATCGACAAACCAGCAGGGCTGCTGGTGCATCGTAGCCCGCTAGATCGGCTGGCCACTGAATTTGCGGTGCAAATGCTGCGCGACCAGGTCGGGCAGCCCGTCAACCCCTGCCATCGCCTGGATCGCCCCACCAGCGGCGTTTTACTTTTTGCCTTGAACACCGAAGCCACCCGCGCCGCGCAATTAGCCTTCGCGGAGCATCACGCCATAAAGACTTATCACGCCGTGGTCCGCGGCTGGCTAGAAGGCTGTGGCGAGATCGACTATGATCTGCGCAGCGAAGAGAACCCCAACAAGGTGCAAACAGCCGTCACTCAATATCGCAGCTTAAAGCAGTCCAGCGTAGCGGTGCCCGTCGGTCGCTATTCCAGCGCACGCACCTCTTTAGTCGAGCTACAGCCCAAGACTGGGCGCACCCATCAATTGCGCCGACACATGGCGCACTTACGACACCCCATCCTAGGTGACACCCGCCACGGCGACGGCGCTCAAAACCAATTCTTACGCAGCCACTGTGGCCAACAAATGCTCTTACTGCGCGCCGTGCGACTACAAATCCCCCATCCGATGACAGGTGAGCAGCTTGATATTCACGCGAATAAAGACCCCGCATTTGAATACGCCCTACAACGACTCGAACTCGCTTAACGAACCAAACTCTCCAAGGCTCGAACAGCTGCGAGGGGCCCCTGTTCCTCCGCTAAAGTCGCCGCCACTGCTTGAGCGCGCCGCTGCATCTTTTTCGATTTTTCGACAGTGCGCACCGCCTTAGGCAAGTCCTCAGGCCAGCGCTTACGTTTCACCTCCAGCCCCACTCCCAGCCGTTTCACCTCCGAGGCAAAGAACCATTGGTCCCCGATGTGCGGTATAATGATATTTGGGATGCCCGCATGCAGCACACTGGCAGTGGTGCCCGCCCCCCCATGATGGATCACCATCGAGGCATATTGAAACAACTGATCATGCGAAACTCGCCCCATACGCAACATTTCCGGATTGGGGCGCTCAATCGTCAAGCCCGCCCAACCAGACTGTATGATGATCTTCTTACCAGCAGGCCAATTGCGCATAAAGCGTGTCATTACCTTGCGAGCCTCATCAAAAGTCACACTTCCAAAAGTAAGAATCGGCACCCGTTCTCCCTGGCAAAAAGCGTCTAAACTTGCACTGAGCTCAGGGTCTTCGGGCGACTGCCAACGCAAATAGCCAGTAAACTGAAAACGCTCGCTCCACAGATGCTTAGGTTGGCAAAGCTTGGGCGAGACCGTAACCAGCGCCAAATCTGCCGGCTCTAAGGCAAAACTCTCCGCCTGCCCCATTCCATGCCGCCCCATGGTTTCGCCCACAACACGATTGATTTGCCAGCAAAGCACACGATCTGTTAGCTTCCAAAGCATACGATTCCATCGCCGGCGCACGCATGCAGGTGCAGCCAGTAGCCGCGGTAAGCCCTCGGGCGGATAACTTTGCGAAGGCACCACATTGTGCGCAAAAGTAGTCACCGCACAAGGCACCTGTGCCTGACGCGCCAAAGTACACAGGTTGGCAAACACATAACTGGTTACAAACACGTCTGCCTCGGCGATCTCCCGCTGCAAGGTATCCAAGATTTCATCCAAAAAAGGTAAGGACTCGGAATAAATAATTCGGATCAAATCCAGCGGATTCTTAGCCTTGGTCAAGTCACGCATCGCTTCAGCGAACCCACTTTGATCCCAATCAGGCGGCAGATAGACAAATTCGATCCCAGCAGCTTCGATTTCCTGCCGAAAGAGCGAAACCGTCGCAAAGCGCACTGCATGCCCCGCCTCGACCAGCGCACGTCCTAGACGTATGACTGGATAAATGTCCCCGGTCGAACCATGTGAAGTTAGCAGCACTTTCATAAGTGCGGCCTATAAGCGTGACAACGCCTCCGAGATCAACCGCATTTAAGCTCCGTTACGTAAAAGTCACAAATTATGAATATTCTCCAGAGAGCCGCGCCTCAAATACGTATATATAAGAAAATTAATACGCAGCACACATCCCGAGAAAAGAGTCAATCATAGCATATTCAGCCCTCCCCAAAACTCCCTCACATATTTTAAATATTTTGTAAAACAAAGCCAACATAGCGCAGATTTATAAAAAAATATGGCTGATAGACTCGAACTAGTTAGTCATGCTTTTCATAATACACCTTGTCTAATACACCATATGAAGATCGCGATTTTAGGGATTGGCCTACGTTTTCCACCAAACTGTAACAACCTGGATTCTTTGTGGCGCTTGCTAGAAACTGGCGGCGACGCCATTGTCCCCGTCCCCAAGGATCGCTGGGATCCACGTCGTTTTACAGACAAAGACCCCGATCGCCCCGGAAAAAACTACGTCGCTAAAGGAGGCTACCTACGGGAAAATCCGCGCCTATTCGACCCGAGTGTGTTCGGCATTTCCCCGCGTGAAGCTCATGGCTTGGACCCCCAGCAGCGGGTGCTGCTGGAAACGACCTGGGAAGCCTTTGAAGATGCAGGCATCCCGATCGAGCGACAAGATGGTGCTCGCACGGGCGTCTTTGTCGGCGGCTTTTGCCTCGATCATTTACTACAAATCAACCATCCAGCCAACCGTCTATTGGCTTCCTCGCACTCAGCCACCAGTGCGACCATGACGATTCTCTCCAATCGTCTGTCCTATGTTTTCAATTTACGAGGCCCCAGCTTCACACTCGATACGGCCTGCTCTTCCTCCTTGGTCGCCTTGCACTGTGCCTGTCAGTCCTTGATCAGCGGCGAGACCACCATGGCGCTCGCTGGGGGCGTCAATATCATGATGCGCCCGGAATTCCCCTTGATGATGAGTAAGGGGCGCTTCCTCTCCGAGCATGCCAACTGCCGCGCTTTTGACGCGTCCGCAGGCGGCTATGTCCGTGGCGAAGGTGCAGGCATGCTCTTACTCAAACCGCTCGACGCGGCTCTCGCGGATGGCGACAGCATCCATGCAGTGATCGAAGGCACGGGTGTAAACCAAGACGGACGCACCCCCGGCATCTCGCTGCCCAATAGCGAGGCACAGGAAGAATTGATGCGAGAGGTCTACACTCGCGCGGGCGTTGCGCCTGCAAAGGTCGACTACGTCGAGGCCCATGGCACCGGCACTCAAGCAGGCGACCCGCTCGAAGCCAGAGCGCTGGACTCCGTCTTTCGTGAAGGCCGCGATGCCGAACAGAAACTCCTGGTCGGCTCGATTAAGACCAACTTCGGGCATACTGAAGCCGCGGCTGGCGTAGCGGGCGTGATCAAAGCGGTGCTCGTACTCAAGCATCGGCAAGTGCCGCCCACCCTGCACTTCAAAACGCCCAATCCCAAGATTCCCTTTTCCAAATACTTATTCCGCATCGCGGATGCCAAAGAGGCCCTGCCCTCTATCAGCGAAAAGCCGGTCTTACACGTAGGGGTAAATTCCTTCGGTTACGGCGGCACCAATGGACACGTCGTGCTATCCTCCGCACCGGAGCTAGCCAGCCCCAGCCCCAGCAAGGAAGCGGAGCCGCCTTTCACACTGTTCCCGCTATCTGCTCGCAGTCCGGAAGCACTCCGTGAGAGCGCCAGTCGACTCGCATTTTACGTGCGTCGCAACAAGACCGCCTCCCTGAGTGATTTATATCATACCCTGGCGCATCGTAAATCTTTACTCAACTACCGTGCCGGCATCGTGGCATCCGACACCAAGGACTTACGCCAAAAACTCATGCTCGCCTCCAACGGCGATGAGCAGGACGGCCTACGCATTAGCAACGAACCCGTCGAAGCGACACGCCCGGTCTTCGTCTATACCGGCATGGGCCCGCAATGGTGGGCGATGGGCCGTGAGCTCTTCGAAACAGAACCTGTCTGCGCGCAAGTGCTGGACGAGGTGGAAGCGATCTTTCGTCCGCTCAGTGGCTGGTCGCTCAAAGAGGCCATGCTGGCCAAAGAAGCCGACTCGCCGATGATGAAGACCGAGGTGGCCCAACCAGCCAACTTAGTGATTCAACTCGCGCTCACACGCCTATGGCAGCAATGGGGCATTGAGCCCGCTGCAGTCATTGGTCACAGTGTGGGCGAAGTGACTTCGGCCGTAGTGGCGGGCGTCTACACTTTAGAAGAAGCCGTATTGGTCAGTTACCACCGCAGTCGTCTACAAGCCAAAGAAGCCGGCAAGGGGGGCATGCTCGCCGTCGGCCTACCGGAAGCCGAACTGGGAGAGCTGTTAACAGGACGCCCAGGTGTGTCCATCGCAGCGGTCAACAGTTTCTCTTCAGTCACGCTATCAGGCGATCACGAGGAGCTCAAAGCGATCGCAGCTGAGCTGGAAGCGCGCGAAGTCTTCCACCGCGCTCTGCGCGTGGAAGTCGCCTACCACAGTCCACAGATGGACCCCATCGAGGCGCCCATTCTCGAAGCACTGGCGAGCTTAGATCCCAAGCCGGCACGCATCCCACTGTTTTCAACCGTCAGTGCGGAGCAAAGCACTGGAGCCGAATGGACGGCTGATTACTGGTGGCGCAATGTGCGCCAGCCCGTGCGCTTCGCCAGTGGCATTCAAGCACTGATCGAACAAGAGCATTCGCTCTTTTTGGAAGTGGGCCCACACCCCGTATTAGGAAATTCGATACAAGAGGTCGCCGCCGACTCGGGTAAGCGTTGCCGCACCGTCTTCTCGCTGCGCCGCAAAGAGCCTGAGCAAGCGACCCTGCACAACAACCTAGCCGCGCTCTTCACTCTGGGCGTCACGCCCGATTGGAATGCCGTCGGCCCGCATGATGGTTCCTTCGTGCGCCTACCCAGCTACCCTTGGCAACGCCAACTCTACTGGCAAGAGACTGCGGACTCCGAAATGGACCGCATCGGCCTGCCCGGCCCGGTCTACCAAAACACTCGCATTCACGCCTCGCAAAAGACTTGGGACGTTGAAATCAACGATGCCTTTTTCCCCTTCGTGAAAGATCATAGAGTGCAAGGGCAGACGGTCTTTCCTGGCATGGGTTACATCGAAAGCGCATTGTTTTTACAAAAGTCAGTGATGGGCGAAGCCTCCACCTGCCTACGCGACGTCGACTTCGAGGCGGTTCTGATTATGGACCCCAATAAATTGCAGCGACTAGTCAGCTCACTAGACGAGCAAACAGGAGAGTTTACCATATCCAGTCGTATCGAGGGCGATGCAGAAAGCACTCGTCGCCATGCCCGCGGACGCCTTTCACCTAGGCCCTTGGAAGCGGAAACCGCCTATTTCCCAAACATTCAAACTTGGCGCGATCGCTGCCAACATCAAGTGCCCCGTAGCACTTTCTACGATCGGCTACAGCGTCGTGGTTTAGAATATGGCCCTCACTTTCGTCCGGTTCAGTCCACCCAGACAGATGGGGTCCACTTTTTAGCCGAAGTGGAGGGCATGCCTGAGACAGCCGATCCAGCGCACCTGATCCATCCTACACTCCTCGACGGAGCCCTGCAACCGGTACTCTATGTTGCCAAAGGCGAACGAATGGTTCCTGTATCCATCGCATGCCTACGCTTTCACGCATCGCCAAATACGCATAAAATCATCGCCTTCGGTTGTATTAATCACGAGACCGACACGAGCTTGAATGCCGATGTGTTTGTTTGCGATGAAACCGGTAAACCTCTAATCACAATCGAGGGCATCACTTGCCAGTCCATAGGCGGCTCTAGCGAATCCGCGCTGCCTCCCATCTATTTGCCCGATTGGCGTGCGCCCGAGCCAGTGCAGGCTGTCACAGGTTCATTCGACTGGAATGCTTGGCAGCTCATCGCAGAAGCCTCTGCTTCGGTTAATTCGCTCGAAGCCGCACTGTGCGATGCTGGCGTCCAACAACTACCCTTTACCAAGTCCAACGGAGACAGCGAACAAAGCAGCTGCTTAGATCTACAAGGCAAGGAACAACTGTTGTTTCTGCTACCAGCAATCGACGCAAGCGACGATCCTTATCAAAGCATACGAGCCCTCAACCTAAGCTTCCTCGCTCTATTGCGGGAACTGAAACAACAGGCGTTTGAAGGGCAACTCGTCCTCATCACCAACAGTCCTCCTCACGAAGCTAGCCCGAGCGTCAACGCAATCTCGGCACTGGCTGCACTGGGGCAAAATGAAATCGAAGGTTTACATACCCGTTGTATTTACCTCGCCACCAGTGATTCCAAACAAGCACTCAAATCCTTAGAGGCCGAACTGTCGCAAGAAGCCACTGGCGAAGTCTGGCTTGATCAGGACGAACGTCGCAGCCCTTGCTTAACCAAGCAGGTGCCGCAAGCGATCGAAATCGCACCCGAGCAAGTGTCCCTATCGGAGCCCGTGCACCTCGTCGCCAATGACGGCAAAAAACTAAGTGATCTGAGTTTCCAACGTTGCCAACGTGCGGTGCCACAAGCAGGCGAAGTCGAATTACGAATCCACAGTTCAGCACTCAACTATAAAGATCTATTAAAGATCTACGGTAAGCTCCATCCACTGGTCCTACGTGACACCTTCTTTGGCGAAACGCTCGGCATGGAAGTCTATGCTGAAGTCATCGCCCTAGGCGCCGATACCAGTGGTGAACTGCAAGTGGGCGATCCTGTCATCGCCCTACTTCCAGATGCATTTCGCTCCTTTGCGACCGTGCCAGAAACTTTCGTAGTTAAAGCCCCCAGCGCTTGGGGAGCAAACGCCGCCTCGATTCCTGTAGTCTATTTAACCGCCGTGCATGGCTTAGAGAAGTTGGCACGACTGCAGGCAGGCGAACGTGTCTTGATCCATCAAGCCACTGGCGGACTCGGGCTCGCCGCAATTGATGTGGCTCGCAAAGCCGGTGCCGAAATTTTCGCAACCGCGGGCAGCGAGGCGAAACGTGAATGGCTACAGCAGGCAGGCATCCAGCACGTCTTCCCTTCGCGTGACTTATCCTTTGTAGAAAGCATACTCTCCGCCACCGCTGGTGAAGGGGTCGATGTGATTCTGAGCGCCCAGACTGGACTGGCGCAAAAAGAAAGCCTGAACCTACTCAAACCAGGTGGTCGCTACATTGATGTTGGCAAAAAAGACATCATCGACGATAGCGGACTGCCACTACGCGCGTTTAATCGCAATCTACTCTTCGCTGCGGTCGACATCGATCGCCTACTGGTAGAACGCCCCGCTTACATTCGAGGTCTGATGCAAGGCATCGTCGCGGACTTCGAATCAGGCAGCTTCCAAGGCGTCGCCACGGAGTCATTCCCTGCCGCTGAGATTGAAGCCGCTTTTAACAAAATGGCACAGAGTAAGCATCAGGGTAAGATACTGATCGATTTTTTAAACGGCAGTGTCGAAACGACTCCAGCAGAGACGAGCAAGTCGGTGGCTCGTAAGACAGGTGCTTACTTAATCACAGGAGGCACTTCTGGCTTTGGTCTGGAAACAGCCAAGTGGCTGGCTCGCAAAGGTGCCGGTCGTGTTGTGCTACTCAGCCGGCGCGGTGATGCAGTGCCAGGCCTGGCGGATAAACGTGCGGCCATTGAAGAAGAAGGCGCCGAAGTCGTCGTGATCAAAGGCGATGCCACCCTTGTCGCAGACTTACAGCAAGCACGTACAGCAATGAGCACCGACGGCTTCACACCGGCAGGCATCATCCACGGTGCCATGGTGCTCGAAGATGCATTTCTCGATGAGATGGATGCTAAGCGTTTTGAAGCAGGCTTCCTGCCTAAGGTCGCGGGAGCACTTGCACTGGAGGCCGTCTTCGCCGATGCCTGTTTAGACTTCCTCGTATTTTACTCCTCGATCTCAGCGCTCATCGGTAATCGCGGTCAGGCAAATTACATCGCAGCTAACGCATTTCTCGATGCCTATGCCCTACGCCTTCGACAAAGAGGCATGCCAGCAATTTCGATCAATTGGGGCGCCCTGAAGGATTCTGGTGTGGTGGCACGCTCGGCAAGCCTCGAAGGCGCACTCGAAGCGGCCGGTGTTAAAGCACTCAGTGATGAAGAAGCCTTAGCTGCCCTCGAAGTCGTGCTGCAAGCGGATACCGCCCGCGCGGCAGCAATCGACCTCGACTGGCAGGTCTGGAAACAAGCCCACCCCAAGCTGGCGCAAGACCCTCGCTTTCTGGAGCATGCCGAAGCACCTGCTCACGGCCTAGAAAACGAAACCGCTCAAAAATTACTTGCGGAAATCATCGAGCTCAAACAGGATGAAAAATCCGCACGGCTCGAGCGGGAAATCGCCGAGGTTCTTTCCAACGTGCTCAAAGTATCCGCTGACACCGTCAAACCTGAAGCACGCCTGACCGACATGGGCGTCGACTCACTTCTAATGCTGGAATTAAGCCTTGGCCTCAAAGAACGCACCGGCATTCCATTCACCGCCATGGAGCTGCTCAAAGGCCCCAACGTCCGAGAACTGGCCCAAGTGCTGCTTGCAAGATTAAGCGGTCAAGATACCTCTACCAATCTTCCTCCAAACTAAATCTACTCTTCGGTTCTTCGCCGATCACTAACATTCATCCCTCTCTCTAATATCGTGGAACAGTCTATCTCTGGCATCGACAGTGTCGTCTCCTTCTCCAACAATCAGGGTGCAAAAGGCCGTGGCACCCTCGTGCACGTCTCGCGGTCTATGGCAGTGTTCGAGGTTTATAATCCTTTCTCGATTGTTCAGTTGAGTGAGGTCTTAAAAGAAATTGTGATCATGCGCGGCGAGCGTATAATCTACCGCGGTAAAGGCGTGGTTACCAGTATTGTAACTACCGGCTTGATGACCATTGTCTCAGCCACATTTACAGACAGTTGGAAAGACCCCGGTGCCCTGCGCCCGAATAAGACACTTGAGGACGAAATTGAGAGCTTCATCGATGGCTGGGAGAAAGGTCACGACCTCTCTGCGTCATATCAGTTGGTGGTCAATAAAATGTCCAATTTCTTCGCAGAAATCAGCCGTTGGCTAGAAGAGGTTGAAGTCGCACTCTTAGAGGACTTTGATAGCAACGACGCTGAAAGCATTCAGTTCAAGAACAGTGTCGAGAAGCCTGTGCTGGAGAAAATGATTGAGTTTTATCGTCTTTTTGAAGCTGAAGCTGCGAAGATTCCACAAGAAGAAGTCAGCCTGTATAAAGCCTTTGCACGGCGCGAATTGCACCCATTCATTCTCTGTGCCCCCTTTGCCCACCGCTCATTTACCAAGCCACTCGGTTACGCTGGAGACTACGAAATGGTGAATATGATGCTCAAGGAATCTCCGAGTAAGGGTAACAACGCCTACGCTCAGATCGTCAATGACCTCCACACCAATGTGCCTGCCTGTATCGCGCACTGCAATCGGATCGACTTCTTAGTCGAATCACTAGGTGACGTGGTCAACAAGGTGCAGGAAGAAATGCGCGTTTGTAATATTCTCAACGTTGGCTGTGGCCCGGCCGTTGAAGTTCAGCGCTTCATCCGGGACAACGAGCTATCCGAAGAATGTGTATTCACTCTAATGGACTTTAGCGAGGAAACCCTCGAATATACAAATGGGCGCATCAAAGAAGCCATGGCCAAATCTGGACATCAACCCGTCGTGAACACGATCAAGCGCTCCATCGACGAGTTGCTAAAAGATGTCCACGATAATGATGCCGAAATCTTGCCAACCTATGATCTTGTGTACTGTGCCGGCCTCTTTGATTACTTTCCCGACAATGTCTGCCGCAATCTAATCAGCCTGTACTACCGCTGGGTAAAGCCAGGCGGTCGCTTAATCGCAACGAACGTAACGCCAAGTAATCCGGAGCGTTACACACAGGAACACCTGCTGGAATGGTATCTCATCTATCGTGATGAAGAAACGATGGCATCGCTCGCCCCGCATGGCACCCAACCTGTGATCGAACTGGACGAAACAGGCGTCAACATCTTCCTGACGATTCATAAAGAAAACTAATGTCGACCGCTCATACAGAAAGCTTGCGAGGGGGACGACTTTCTATTCGTAAAATACTAGACAGGTTCTCAAACCTACTAGGGAGGACGGAACCTGTAGACAGCGAGCTAATGGCTGCGTATCAAGAAACAGATACCGAGCGCAGGCGCGTGCGCTTACACATCGGTATTTGGATTTCAACGATCGGCATGCTCGCGGGGGTGACACTCGACTATTTTGTGTATCCACAGCATTTGGCCATGCTGTTTGCCATTAGGCTCGTCGCGACACTAGTCTTGTTCCTGCTGCTCTTTGTTTTAAAGAAAGCCAAAACGAATCGCTCTTTAATTAAGAACTTAGGGATCACGATGGCATTCGTGGACAACCTCGCATTTATCGCGATGATCTTTTGCCTTGGTGGCGCAGTATCAACCTACTATGCAGGCATCAATCTCGTACTGCTGGCCATGTCAGTGCTACTCCCCTGGACCTTCAAAGAAACTTCCGCAGTCTGCCTAGGCTCGATTGCACTGTATGCGCTTGCTTGTATTTTCGAAGGCAACCTCTCACAAGCAGGAGTCTTCTCTAGCTTTTTCAACAACACTTACTTCCTGACGATCACTAGCATAATATGCGTAATTTCCGCACACATACAATCGCGTGCGCGATTTAGTGATTTCGAATTGCGCCACAGCCTCGACAAACGCAACCACGAGCTCCAAACTCTGGACCGTTTGAAGACAAATTTCTTTTCAAACGTCACGCACGAACTGCGCACCCCGCTCGCACTCATTCTAGGACCTATAGATAACGTCTTAAAAGGACGAGAGAAACTAGCCGACCGCCAGCACGAAAATCTATTAGTTGCTCAAAGAAATTCACTACGCTTGCTCAAACTAATTAACGACCTACTGGACCTCACTCGTATGGAGCAAGGAGATAACGTGCTTTCCAAAAAGACACTCAAACTAAAGAGCTACTTGGTCGAAATTGTCGACTCCGTCCGCCACCTCGCCACCGCCAAAGGTGTCAGCCTCCGCGTCGAGCCCCACAGCGAATCGATCTATCTCGAAGCCGATCCCGCCAGGATGGAAAAGGTCATTCTCAACCTACTGACTAATGCGATCAAATTTACCAGTCGTGGAGGATCGATCAAAGTCGGTTACCATGCACTTCCTGATGAAAAGATCGCAATTTACGTAGAAGACGACGGGGCCGGCATCCGCAAGGAGGATCTGGAAAAGATTTTCGACCGCTTTTACCAAGTCTCTGGTGAAGGTGGCTCGAGTGAACAAGGCGTCGGCATCGGCCTAGCTCTGGCCAAAGAGCTCATTGAGCAACACGACGGCCAACTTGAAGTCGAAAGCGAGCCTCAAAAGGGCTCTCGCTTCACTATGATTTTACCGGGCGCACTGCCTTTGAGTACTCGCTCGCCCGATGTCGTGCCCCACGGGCCGCGGGAGGTGATTGAAAGCTCGACGCAACATACAAACGACATGGACCAACCCCTCTTGCAAGCCTTCCGCTCAGCCGACCGCACCTTAGTCAATCGCAACACGGAAACCGATGAAATTTCTGTATCCGGCAGCGGTGACCAAGTCGTATTGGTCATCGAAGACGAGCCCGATATGATGCGCTACATCACCAGCTTGCTAAACGAACACTTTAAACTGGTGAGTGCACGCGATGGACGCAATTTAGAGTATTTAATCGAAACCTATAATCCGCAGTTGATCCTACTCGACTGGATGCTTCCTGGCCGTGACGGCCTCAGCCTGTGCCGAGAGATCCGTAAGAATAGCAGCAACAATGCACGCAAGGTGGTGATGCTCACCGCCCGTGTCGACGAAGAGTCCAAAGTACATGCCTTGGAAGCGGGCGCCGACGACTTCCTACTCAAGCCATTTAGCAGTATCGAGCTCATTACCCGCATAAATAACCTGATACGGAATGCCACACTGCAAATCAGCCTCAAGCAATCCAACCTCGAGCTAAAAGAAACTCTGCAAAGACTGCAAGAAACCGAGGCTCACCTCATTCAAAGTGAGAAAATGAACGCGCTCGGCTCCCTATCTGCTGGACTGCTGCACGAGATCAATAATCCTCTCAACTACGTATTCTCAGGTATTCAAATTCTGGAAATGCAAAACGACAGTTTCGATGATGAAACCAAGGAAATGATTGGTGACATCAAAGAAGGGCTGGTGCGCGTGAATGACGTGATGAAGGACTTGACCACTTTCGCCTATCCCGAAAAGCCCGGTCAGGTATCTGAATTCCCTCTCATCGAAGCTTTCCGAGCCGCTGAAAAAATCACTTCTAAAGAAACGATGGACGTCGAAGTCGAAGTCGACATGCCCAGTGAATTGATGGTCAAAGGTCAAAAAACTCAGCTAATGCACGTGTTCATCAACCTGCTCACTAATGCCGGCAAAGCATTAGTGGAGCACCCCAGCGAGCGAGAAAAAAAGATTAAAGTGAATGCAGAACGCATTGAAGACAGCATCAAAGTGGTCTTCCACGACAATGGGGTCGGCATTCCAGAGCCAGTGCGTGAACGTATTTTCGAACCCTTTTTCACCACCCGCGACGTTGGCAAAGGCATGGGCATGGGGCTATCAATTTGCCGAACGATCATCGAAAACCACGGCGGTTCCATTTCGGTCGACTCCAAAGTTGACCACCACACCATCTTCACTATCCATATTCCAGCAACGAAGGCAAACGATCTAAAATGAGCAACAACGACTCCCCCACACTACCCGGCATTCTTTACGTAGATGACGAAACACAAGCCCTCAAATACTTCGCGATGGCTTTTAAAAAAGATTACCGCGTCTTCACTGCCGACAACGGCCAGTCGGGCCTCGATATTCTCGAAGAGCACCATGCGGACATCTCGATCATCGTTTCTGATCAACGTATGCCTGAGATGGCAGGCGTCGATTTCTTATCGAAGGTGCGTGCTCGCCATCCCCGCAAAGTGCGTATTCTCACCACTGCCTACTCCGACCTAGAGAGTGCGATCCGCTCAGTCAACGACGGCAAGATCTACCAATATGTAACCAAGCCCTGGGACTTGCAGGACTTCAAAATGGTGCTCAAGCGCGCCTTTGATTACTACAGTATATTATCAGAGCGCGATCAATTGATGAGCTTAAAGATGAGCACCTTGCAGCGCATCATTCTTGCTGACCGCTTAAAGACGCTGACTGGCGTCGCTCATGCGGATTGTATTCAAGAATCGGCCATTTTTGCAGATACATTAGTCGCAATTGTAGAGGCCCTGCCTCGCAGCTTCGACGTAAATCCGGCATCTGGAGGCGCCGCAATGCTCCAGCACGGTCTCGCCACTTTCATGAAACAGGAGCGATGCGCGAACGCCGTGATCCTAAAAGACTGGCAAGCCTCCGATTTTGACCTACAAACTCGCATTGCAGCCTTAAGTTCCACGGCAAGTTCCTCCGATACGGATACCACACTGCAACTATCCATTGAAGAAACTAACGAAAGCCTCAAGATACGCGTTCAACTGGGAACTCTCACCGCACAAGAACTATTAAACACTTGCTTAGGCATACTTTGCGAAGCAAAGCCGTCCCCACTGGCACTCAGCTTTTTTCAATTAGTCGCTGCGGCACATCGTGCAGGCAAATCAGTCCAACTATGCACAGAGATTAACGACGAATCTAACGAGTTATTGTCGATTGCAGCTACGACCCAAGCCGAGGCAGAACATTTAGAAGAAATACTTGCCAAACTCTATGATCGTTGGGATACTGAGACATTGGGATTTTAACCTCCCTGCCGCGTCCCACTCAGAGACGCGGCAATTTTCACGTTTCTTTCACGTATCCAATCAGCTCTAATTCCGCGATCATGGTAGATTTTTTAGCACAGCGCCCAGGCGTGCTCTTCGTCGACGACGAGGAGAATGCACTCAAGGTATTTCGGAGAGCCTTCGAACGTGACTTTGAGGTATATACCGCACTCTCCGCCGACCAAGGACTCGCTGTACTCGACAAAAAAGCGCAAAAGATCAGTGTGGTCATCACCGATCAACGCATGCCCCAACGTAGCGGCATTGCCATGCTCTCAGAAGTGCGCCGCCGCTACCCAGAGAAGGTGCGTTTGCTCACGACTGCCTACACCCAGGTAGACACCCTTGTCGACGCCATTAACGAGGGCGCGGTCTACAGCTTTATCTCCAAGCCTTGGGACTTAAACAATCTTCGTAAAGAGATCCTATCGGCCATCGAGTCCTATTCCACAGCTAACGAGCAACGCAATCTGTTAGCTGGGCGTATCGATGAACTCAAGCAAGCGGTACTCGACGAAAAGATCATGGAGATTGGCAATGTGGCGGTCAACCTGAGCCACTATGTCGATAACGCTCTTTGCCCGATCGAATTGCTCATTTCAAAAATCGAAGAAGATTTGGGCGGCCACTCAAATGCATTGGCCAAAACTGAGGATCGCTCGACCTACCTGGACTTCCTAAAGCGCATACGCATCCACATTCGCTCGACCAGCAGCCAAATTTCGCGCCTGCACCAAGCCAATACGCGCCTCAACCCCGCGAGTTTCACGCACATTGACCTCAACACGATTTACGACCAAGCGATCGAGGCCAATCAGGTATTAATGAATGGTAAAGACATTCGTATCGAGCGCCTACAGGGCTCCGAGCAATGCCAGATTTGGGGCGATCAAGAACGACTGTCAGACTTATTTAATTTCTTAATCGCCGAAGAGGTGGTCTCGTTGCCCGAATCCTCTTCCGCAAAGATCGGCATCTCTCACATGCCCGAGCAACAATCCGTCCAAATCACTCTTGAAGACCGCGGCCCCGTGCCGGAGGACGTATCTCCCTCGCACCTACTCTATCCTTTCAACGTGCGAAGTGGAGATCCGCGCCAAATGGGCGTATTCCTAATTTGCGCCTATTTCATCGTACGCAGCCACGGTGGCAGCATGCAAACCACTCTACGTGAAGGCGGCGGGGTACGATTCATATTCGATCTCCCCATCAATGCTCCATCTGCAACGAGAATCGAAAGCTGAAATAGAATTGCAGATTGACTATTTAACGACCGAATACAGGATAATAATCCTTTCACTACCGTTTTCACGCTACCTAATTTCTACCAAGCATTAGTTCATGTTATTAAAAAATGTTCTTGTCGTCGACGACGAACCACTGATGCGGGAGGCTCTAGACTTAAGCCTCCGGAGTGAATTCAAGGTAGTCAAGGCAAGCTCTGGAGCCGAAGCGCTCGAATTGAGCGAACTTCACGACTTTCCAGTGGTAGTCTTAGACCTACGCATGGAGGGCCTCGACGGGATTGCCACGCTAAAGAAGCTGCGCCAGAAGAATGCGCATCAGAAGATCATTATATTAACTGCGCACCAATCAATGGATTCCGCGATCAAAGCGATCAATCTAGGGGCGCACGGCTACATGACAAAGCCTTGTGATTTTAATGAGCTAAAATCTTTACTCTCTAAGGCGCATGATCGCTATTACGAAGAGCAAATGCGTACGGAAGAGTTGAGAACACGTCTGATGGAAATGCACGACGACCTGTTCTCCCTACTCTGCCATGAGTTCAACACGCCACTCAATGGAATCATTGGCTTTTCTTCGATTTTAAGAGAAGAGCTTGAAGACGAAGAAAATAAACGGATGGCCAGTTTCATCGAAGATTCTGCCGAAAACCTCCACAGTGTCTTCGTTGAAATCCTTGATCACGTGCAAAGCAAGCTCCCTGCGCAACCCGAGCCCAAAAGCTCCTTTGCAATGGGGGATCTGACTAATTACCTCGAATCTAAACGCGAAGATTGGAAGCGTGAATTCGAACTGGTGGGAAAAGCATGGCTAGAGGAACTGCTTGTGCGCGGCTCCTTTCATTCGATGACAGCGATCATCTCCAAATTGATTTTAGCAAGCTGTCCTGTAACGGCTCCGCTACAGATCAGCGCCCAAAGCTGCGATAAACAGATTGTATTCAACTTCACGAATCTCGACTTAGAGTCGCGTTTTGGTTTCCTAGACGATCCCAACACGGTTTTTTCGCCCTACAGCACCTCAAAGTTCGCACGTCGCAGTTTTGATTCTGGAGTCGGCCTGCACTTGGCGACCTCCAAAAACCTCGCAGAAACTGCGGGCATGGAACTTTTGGCCAAGAAAAACGAAAGTGGCTTGATCGATATCGATCTCAAGGTCGATATCGCGAGTGAGGCAGCGCAAGATTAAGGACGACCTCATTAAGGCCTAGGCGCTGAACCTTGAGAGATGAGCTTACGATTCTTCTACAGCCTCCGCCTCCTCGTCGCCGTAAGTCTCCAGGGTATAAATAAAGAGGTCTTCGACTTTTTTGCGGGCCCAAGGCGTTTTGCGTAAAAACTTGAGACTCGATTTGATCGAGGGGTCAAACATGAAGCAGCGCACTTCCAAGCGCTCCGCAAGGCCCTCCCATCCGTAGAATTCCTGTAGGCTGACGAGAATCTTCTCGAGCGTTAATCCGTGCAGCGGGTTGTTGATTTGTTCTTTGGCCATTAAATTGTAGAAAGAGACGAGCTACTCGCCGAGCAATTCATCTAAAGCAACAGAGACCGGCATTTGGCCGCCGCGCACTGCAGAGGCCATGCGTTGAATCTGCTCCCCATGAGCGGCGCGATAACGTTCCATCACAATCGATTGCAACAAGGAATCGAACCAGTCGACATTTTGCTCGCTGCGGCGGGCCTCAAAGACCCCACTCTCACAGAGTTGATCGCGAAAGCCCTCGATCAATTCCCAAACCCTTTCGATGCCCTCTGAGTTGAGCGCAGAACAGGTCAATGCCTTCGGCTTCCAGCCCGGAGTGAAGGGATGCAGGAAGTGTAGGACCTTAGTGTATTCGACTTTAGCAAGTTTGGCGCGCATTTTATTATCGCCGTCAGCTTTGTTGACCACGATGGCATCTGCGAGCTCAATTACTCCTTTTTTGATCCCCTGCAACTCATCACCCGCACCGGCGATTTGTAACAAGAGGAAGAAATCTGTCATAGTGCGCACAGCTGTCTCGCTCTGGCCCACACCGACGGTTTCGACTAAAATCACATCGTAACCAGCCGCCTCGCAAAGCAGTAGAGCTTCCCGCGTGCGCGCCGCCACTCCACCCAGTGAATTACCCGAGGGTGAAGGCCGAATGAAGGCGTTTTCATGTCGAGCAAGATCCTCCATGCGTGTCTTATCACCGAGTATACTGCCTCCTGTGCGCGAGCTGCTGGGATCGACCGCGAGCACCGCTACCTTTTTACCACGTCCACAGAGCATCATCCCCAAGGCTTCAATAAAGGTACTCTTTCCTGCCCCGGGCGTGCCCGTCAAGCCAACACGCAGCGCCCCACCCGTATACGGGAGAATGGCCTGCATCAGTTCACGTGCGGGCGCACGGTGCTTGGGTGCACGACTTTCCACCAAGGTGATGGCTTGAGCGAGCGAAGCTCGATCGCTGGCACGAATGCCAGCGATGAGCTTCGGAATATCGGGCGGTTTACGCATGATTATATTAGAGAAACTGAAACGTTCTTTACTTGCTATACTTCGAGCTCCAGTCCACACCGCGCATGTCTTTTTTCTCCATGAAGGCTTCGTGCATCGCGAAAGCAGTGCGAAGTGTCTGTGGCGTATGCCCGGCCTTAACATCGTCGAAGTAAGCGTGCAATTGATCGCGATACTCTGGATGGGCACACTTATCTACGATTTCACGCGCTCGTTCGGCAGGATCTTTGCCACGCAAGTCCGCAATGCCTTGATCAGTGATCAGCACTTGCACACTGTGCTCACTGTGATCGAGGTGAGCGACCATCGGCACGATGGTGCTGATGGCGCCTCCCTTGGCAACTGAAGGACAAGTGAAGATGGAGATGTATGCATTACGAGTAAAGTCACCAGAGCCACCGATCCCGTTCATCAGGTTATTCCCCATCACGTGAGTGGAGTTAATATTGCCCCAAATGTCGGCTTCGATCGCAGTGTTAATCGAAATCACACCGATACGGCGCACCACTTCAGGGTGATTCGAAATTTCCTGCGGGCGCAGCACCATGCGTTGCTTAAAGAACTCTAGGTCTTCATACACTTCCTTCAACACTGGTGGCGATACGGTCAACGAAGTGGCACTACCAAACTTAATATCACCACTACGCATCAAGCCGATCACACTATCCTGAATGACTTCGGAATACATCTCGAAAGGAGGAATATTCGGATTGGCCCCCAGCGCACCAAGCACCGCATTGGCAATATTACCCACGCCCGACTGAATCGGTAAAAACTCTTTAGGAATACGGCCTGCTTTCAATTCTTCCGCGAGGAAGGTCGCGACGTTCTCACCGATTTGCTTCGTCACTTCGTCGGTTTCCTTGAAGCCACCGACTTCATCCGGGCGGTTGGTTTTAACGATACCCAGGATCTTTGCAGGATCGACTTTCAACACGGGGCTACCACAGCGATCGGAGCAGCTATAGATCGGAACCTCACGACGATGCGGCGGATCCAATGGCTCATAAATATCGTGTAAGCCCTCAAGTCCCGCAGGGTGTGCTTCGTTAAGTTCGATCAGAATCTTGTCCGCCACATTACAGAATGTGTTGGAAGCACCCACACTGGTGGTGAGCACGATCTCGCCCTCTTCGCTAACAGAGGCGGCTTCGACCACAGCAAACTTAATCTTTCCGAGGAAACCATAGCGCGCGGCTTGTGGCAGCATCGAAAGGTGCATGTCGTAAAAGCAAGTTTCCCCCTTATTAATCTGTGCCCGCAGGTCTTTGCAGCTTTGATAAGGCGTGCGAAAGAGCACTGCATTGGCACGTGCCAACTCACCATCCAGGCTGTCGCCTGTCGACGCTCCAGTCACCACTCCGATCTTAAAATCGCGACCAGCTTCGTGCTCCTTGCTCGCGCGCGCCGCAATCGCGGTCGGGATGTCTTTAGCGGCACCGGCTGGAGTGAATCCACTGAAACCGATAATGTCGCCGTCGTTAATAAGATCAGCTGCCTCTGCGGCAGTGATGATAGGATAGGTGCTTACTGTTGGCATGACTAATTTACTATTTGAGTGCTAAATAATAGGAATGAAATGAAATGATAATTAATGAGTGCCGCCAAACATAGTTAGGAAGAATCCAGCGACAAGTGCCGTTCCGATCACCCCAGCAACATTGGGTCCCATAGCGTGCATGAGCAGGAAGTTGCCTGGATCTGCCTTCTGGCCTTCAACTTGACTGACACGGGCAGCCATCGGCACGGCGCTCACACCCGCGGAACCAATCAGCGGATTGATCTTATTCTTGGAAAACAGATTCATGACTTTAGCCATGACAATACCAGAGGCCGTGGCGACGCCAAACGCAGCCACACCTAGCACTAGGATACCCAGTGTTTCACTGCGCAAAAAGCGGTCCCCAGTCATAGTAATCCCCACACTGGCTCCAAGGAAAATTGTAATAACATTGATCAATTCGTTTTGAGCGGCCTTGTTGAGGCGCTCAGTCACCTTACACTCACGTAAGAAATTACCAAACATAAGCATGCCGATCAAAGGCGCGGCTGGTGGGACTAGCAAGATACAAGCAATGGTCACGATCACACCGAAGACGAGCTTCTCCAAGCGACTGACCGGACGCAGGCTCTTCATGCGAATCTTACGTTCTTTCTCAGTAGTGAGAGCACGCATGATTGGCGGTTGAATGACCGGCACCAATGCCATGTAACTGTATGCTGCCACGGCAATCGGAGCAAGCAACTCAGGCGCCAACGAATTGGCCAAGAAAATAGAAGTCGGCCCATCAGCGCCACCAATGATACCAATCGCACCCGAGGCCTCGGTCGAGAAACCGAGCAATTGTGCCCCCATAAAGGTACCGAAAACACCGAACTGTGCCGCAGCACCAAGCAGCAACACGCGTGGATTTGCGATGAGGGGCCCGAAGTCAGTCAAGGCACCGACACCAAGGAAAATGAGTGGAGGGAAGATCTCGAGCAAGATGCCCATCTGAATATAGTGAAAGAGTCCACCGGTATGATCACTATGCAGCTCACCGATCGCTTGCCCTTTCACCACATGCTCGCCTGCTTGAACAGAGTTATCAACCACACGTCCTGAAGCTTCAGCCCACACTAAAGTATCGCTCAAACGAAAGCTCTGTTGATCGAACTTAATTTCAATTGGCTTTTTATCACCCGCGACACTTTCTTGAGTGCGTAGGATGTAGAGCAAAGTGCCCTCACCAAAGCCTTCGACCACTTCACCGTCGAGGATCGACTGTAAGGTGTCTGGGTCTAAATCGCCCACGGTGGTGGGCATGACTTTTTCTACCGCATTTAAATAGACGCTCTGCCCTGCTTTAGCAGCGACGTAGACAATCTCCCCGGCATCGGGGCTACGCACAATTGCCGCGGGCTTATTGATAATGCCTTGAGTCGGCAAGTTCGCCAGAATGGCACCGAAAGCAATCGGCACCAGCAGCAAGGGCTCAAATTTCTTATAAACTGCTAAATAGAGCAGTACGCAAACGACCGCCCACATGACGAACATGCGCCAGTCGAGGTAGCCGAAGCCAGTGTTTCCGTAGAGTCGATGAAGGAGATCGATCATTGTAGTGGGGATGTGTTGAAAAAATTAAAAAGGTTCTAGAAAAATCGAAGTGGTGGCCGCGGCCGCCTGGGGAGCTTCAGACTTGATAAAATCAAGCCGGATGACTGCAGCCACCACTACGGAACTGTGTTTAGGCGACTTCGACCAGAGCTTGGCCCTCTTCGACGCCGTCACCGGCCTTCGCAAGAATCGCGGTCACCTTACCGGCAGCAGGTGCCGCCACGATGGTGTTCATCTTCATCGCCTCCAGTGTAACGAGTTTTTGACCTTCCTCCACCATATCACCAACGGCGACATCGATGGATACGACGACCGCAGCCAAGGGGCTACCCACGGCACCTCCAGCACCTGCGGCTGCGGGGGCTGCCTTAGGAGCCGCCTTTGGAGCCGCCACGGGTGCGGCGACACGTGAGCTACCTCCGGAACTGGCTCTGCGAGGTGCTGGCGCAGCAACTGCGCCACCTTCGTCTAGAATTTCAACTTCAACTTCGTAGGTCTTACCCTCGACTGTTATATTTAAGCGTTTCATGATAATATTTCCTATATAATTTAATTTTGTAAGTGTTTAGCGAACCCGGTGAGAGGAGAAGATCTGGCGACGTCCTTCTTGCGCCCATCCAGGCCCGGTCGAACGAACCGAAACGACGCGGTGAGCGCGGTCTCCCATCACGGAGTGAACCGCAGCAGCGATCACAGCGAGTATGGCTGGATCTTCAGCCTCCTCATCTACTGCAGGGGCAGAGCTAGCCGCGGCAGAAGCAGCGGGCGTTGCAGCGGCTGCAGGCTTCGAAGCGGCCGCTTTTTCAGCTGCTTGGGCAGCCTTGGCGGCATCGCGAGCGGCTTGTTTAATAAAAAAAGCGCCGATGCACGATGTCACCGCGGCGAGAAGCGCGAGGACGATCATCACAAAGAGGAAGCCCACCACAACGACACTGACTGTCGAAGGGCTCTCCACTGGCGCTGCAGCACTGACTTGTGCGAGCGTTGAATACAATGCAAACATGAGAATATACCTTTGGTTGAGTGCTAGAAGTAACGGTTTATAGGGGAATATTACCGTGCTTCTTAGGTGGACGTGTGTCACGTTTGTTCAGAGTATTACGCAGAGCCAGCGCAATTGCCGGACGCGTTTGCGAAGGCTCGATCACATCGGTAATCATCGCATTCGAAGCGGCTTGATAAGGTGAGGAGAACTCTTGGCGATACGCCTCGCAAAGTTCAGCAGCCTTCGCCTTAGGATCGTCGGCCTCTTTGATTTCCTTGCGGAAGAGGATACGGGCAGCGCCTTCGCCCCCCATCACAGCGATTTCCGCAGTCGGCCACGCGAAGACCATATCGGCCCCAAGGTCGGCCGAGCACATCGCGAGATAAGCACCTCCGTAGGCTTTACGCATGATCAATGTGATCTTAGGCACAGTTGAAGCCGCATATGCAAACAACATCTTTGCACCGTGCCGGATGATACCACCCTGCTCTTGAGCTAGACCAGGCATGAAACCAGGCACGTCAACAAGTGTAACGATGGGGATGTTATAGATATTACATGTGCGGATAAAACGTGCGCCCTTATCGGAACTATCGATGTCAAGTGTGCCGGCCTTCACCATTGGGTTGTTAGCAACGATCCCGACAACCAGACCTTCGATACGTGCAAAGCCAACGACGATGCTACGAGCAAAATCAGGCATGATTTCAAAGAAATCCCCGTCATCGACCAAGCGATCAATCACCGCCATGACATCCAGCGCTTCTTTACTTGAAGCGGGCACGATTTCGTTCATCTGCAGATCCTCGCTCATATCCAGATCTGGGAATTCATGAGGGGGATCGCTGATATTATTGCTAGGCAGGAAGGATAACAACTTGGCTGTCAGCTCCATGGCGTGCGAGTCATCATCAGCGACCAAGTGAATATTACCCGAGATACTGGCATGGGCAGCGGCCGAGGCGAATTGCTCCAGTTGAGCAGTTTCCCCGGTGGCAGACTTAATGACATCAGGACCACAGATAAACATGTTGGAATTTTCCTTAGTCATAATAAGGAAATCCGTAAGTGCAGGCGAATACGCCGCCCCACCCGCGCAAGGGCCGGCGATGACAGCAATTTGCGGCACCACCCCGGAAAGCAGCACATTCTTAAAGAAGACTTGCCCATAGCCGCTGAGCGAATCAACGCCCTCTTGGATACGTGCACCGCCGGAGTCATTCACACCAACCACGGGCATACCTGCTTCATGAGCGAAGTCCATCAGGTCACAAATCTTCTTGGCGTGAATCCGGCCCAAAGAACCACCACTCACGGTAAAGTCCTGCGCATAGGCCGCAACCGCACGACCGTCGACCAGCCCCGAGCCACAGACGACACCGTCATATGGCAATTGCTTTTTTTCCATGCCAAAACGATGGCAGGAATGTTGGGCATGCATGCCAAACTCTTGAAATGTGCCCGGTTCAAAAAACATTTCCAGGCGCTCGCGAGCTCCCATCAGTCCTTTTTCCTTACGCTTTGCTAACTTATCTGCGCCACCCGCATTGCGGGCAATTTGACGACGCTCTCTCAGTTCCTCGAGAAGTTTTGGATCAATAGCCATAATCTGTCTTTGTTAGTGTTGATGTTAAAATTTAGATTTATACCGCCCAATCTCTATTTAGGTTGGCAAAATTCAGTTAGAACGCCATGAGTTGATTTAGGATGGAGAAACGCGACCAACTTGTTAGCAGCGCCATCGATCGGCACCTCATGTATTAGGCGTAAGCCAGCGTCCGATGCTTTCTTGAGCTGCGCTTCAATACCATCTGTACCAAATGCGACGTGGTGAATGCCCTCGCCGTTCTTCTCCAAGAACTTGGCGATCGGGCTGTCCGGCGAAGTCGGCTCCAGCAACTCAATATGCACCTCGCCCGCTTCAAAGAAAGCCGTCTTCACTTTTTGAGACTCAACCTCCTCTTGCCCGTGGCAATGCAGACCAAGCGCTTCTTCATAATACTTAATGGATTCTTCGAGGCTGTTAACCGCGATTCCGAGGTGATCAATTTTTGTAATCATAAGTTTTCCTTTTGGTTTATGCGCCCAGAATTACAAATTAGTAGAACTTACGTCAACATATTTTTATATTAAATTAGCTTATTGACAAAATTTAACTAATTCTATTAACTTCTAGTATCACATTTATTAATCACCATGAAAACGGATAAAAAAGCCACCCAACCACTCCTCTCAGAGTTTCCTGCTACCAGCGCTGAAGAATGGCGCGACGCCGCCGAGAAACTATTAAAGGGCAAGCCTTTCGATAAGGTGATGACTCGTCAAACGCCCGAAGGCATTCGCCTGGAGCCCATTTTCCGCAAGGAAGTGCTCGCCGGACTCCCCGCCGCGGAGACCTTGCCAGGCTTCGACGGATACCTACGCGGAACCTCCGCAACAGGCTACCGCAACGAGCCTTGGGAAATCGCTCAAGAGCTCCCCTACGGCACACCGAGCGAGTTTAACGCTGCAGCCCGAGCCGACTTAATGCGTGGCCAAAACGCGCTCAACGTATTACTCGACATCGCCACGCTGAAAGGCATGGACCCAGACACAGCAAAGTCTGGTGAAGTCGGTGCATGCGGCCTTTCACTCGCTTGCCTCAAGGACATCGAGACGGCTTTCAACGAAATCATGCCTGAAGCTGTCAGCTTCCACATCCGCACCGGTTGCGCGGGTCTGACCGTCGGCGCGCTCTTCTTTGCATGGCTCAAAAAGCAAGATGCTGACCTAAAAAAGATCAAAGGCAGTCTGGGAATGGACCCGATCGCGGTCAAAGCGGCCTCGGGCCAATTACCTGCCAATATGCCTGAACTGTTGAGCGAACAAGCCATCATGGCCAACTTCTGCTCCAAGGAGGCTCCTGGCATCCGCGCCGTCGGCATCTCCTCGCTCCCCTATCACCAAGCGGGCGCCTCTTCCGTCGAAGAGCTAGCAATCTGC
The DNA here is from genome assembly GCF_031127805.1 of Thalassobacterium maritimum. Taxonomy (NCBI): domain Bacteria; kingdom Pseudomonadati; phylum Verrucomicrobiota; class Opitutia; order Puniceicoccales; family Coraliomargaritaceae; genus Thalassobacterium; species Thalassobacterium maritimum. The sequence continues at coordinate 38,766 of NZ_JARXHW010000019.1, forward strand.
CTGGCGACCGGAGCCACTTATCTGAACGAAATGATCGAACGCGGGATGTCGGTCGACGACGCTGCACAGCAAATTCGCTTCAGTTTCTGCATCGGCCCGAACTTCTTTATGGAGATTGCCAAGCTGCGTGCCGCACGCGCACTGTGGGCACAGCTGGTCAAAGCCTTTGGCGGCAACGCCGAATCACAGAAGATCGTTATGCATGCTCGCACGGGACTCTACAACAAGACCCAAAAAGACCCCTACGTCAATATGCTACGCACCACCACCGAGGCCCTCAGCGGCGCAATCGGAGGCGTCGACAGCATGTGCGTTGGCAACTTCGACGAAGTCACCCGTGAGCCTGACACCTTCAGCCGCCGCATCTCGCGCAACACCCAAATTATCCTACAAGAAGAGTGTGAACTGACCTCCGTAGTCGACCCCGCTGGAGGCTCATGGGCCGTCGAATGGTTGACCAATGAAGTCAGTGAGAAGACTTGGGAACTATTCCAAGCCATCGAAGCCGAAGGCGGCATGGCTGAGGCACTCAAGAGTGGCTTCATCGCTAAAACAATTGGTGCCACAGCCAAGCAGAACGAAGCCTTGCTGGGCGCACGTCGCACCAGCCTGGTCGGCACCAACGTATATCCTAACTTGGAAGAAAAAGAGCTGGAGTCCCGAGTGCCCGACTATGCAGAAGTGCGCAAGCAACGTGCTCGCGAAATTGCAGCTGCACGGATGGAGCTCGACGAAGCCTCCGACGACGCCGTGATGGAAGCGCTCGGCAAGATTGTCGACTCTAGTGGAGAAGACCTCATCCCGATCTTAATTCAGGCAGTCGAAGCCGGTGCCACCATTGGCGAAATTAGCAAAACCATCCGCGCCAGCGTCGCCCCCGGCGAAGCGATCACACCGCTGCCCACCACCCGCTTGGCCAGCAAATACGAGGCTCTGCGTAGCGCCTCCGCTCGTTTCGCGGAAAAGACAGGTCGCGCGCCAGCCATCTTCCTTACGAATTTGGGACCACTTCGCCGCCACAAGGCACGCGCCGACTTCATCAAAGGCTTTTTCCAAGCGGGCGGTTTCGAAGTCATTTCGCCCGCGGGCTTTGACACACCAGCAGACGCCGTGTCCGCACTCACCGAGTCCGAAGCCGGCATCACAGTGGTCTGTGGCACCGACGACGACTATGTCGAAAAGTTTGCCGACTATGCCAAGGCGATCAAAGCCGCACTGCCCGAAATGCAAGTGCTACTGGCAGGCTTCCCTGGCGACAATGAGGCCGCCTATAAGGAAGCGGGCATGGATGACTACATCTTCATCAAGTCCGATAACTACGAACTAAACCGCCGCTACCTCACGGGGCTGGGCGTGCTCTAGAGATCATTAGTCATAAGTGATCATTCATCATTCATCAATTATCAGCCATCAATTACTATGAAACCTGATTTCAAAAACATCAGCTACGAAGCACCCAAGCCAGCCGCCACACGGGAAGAATGGAGTGCTCAGGTAGAAAAAGAAACCGGCAAGTCCGTCAAAGAGCTCGTGACCGAAACCATGGAGCAAATCGACGTCGACCCGCTCTACGGTAAGGATGCCTATCATGGCATGGAGCACCTCGACTACACAGCCGGGGTAGCCCCCTTCCTACGTGGCCCTTACGCCACCATGTATGCCTTCCGCCCTTGGACCGTGCGTCAATACGCCGGCTTCTCCACTGCGGAAGAGTCCAACGCCTTCTACCGCCGTAACATCGCCGCGGGGCAACAAGGCCTCTCCGTCGCCTTCGACCTCGCCACACACCGTGGCTACGACTCCGACCACCCACGTGTGACCGGGGATGTCGGTAAGGCCGGTGTCGCCATCGACTCGATCCTGGACATGAATGTGCTCTTCGATCAAATCGACCTCAGCAAGGTATCCGTTTCCATGACCATGAACGGTGCGGTGCTGCCCGTGCTGGCCTTCTACATCCTGGCCGGTCTGGAACAAGGCTGCAAACTGGAAGAGCTCGCCGGCACCATTCAGAACGACATCCTGAAAGAGTTCATGGTGCGCAACACCTACATTTATCCGCCCACACCATCGATGCGGATCATTGGCGACATCTTCGAGTTCACCTCGCAAAAGATGCCCAAGTTCAACTCGATCTCCATCTCTGGCTACCACATGCAAGAAGCCGGCGCCACTGCCGACCTTGAGATTGGTTACACCTTGGCAGACGGTCTGGAATACCTTCGCACCGGCACCGAGGCGGGCCTCGACATCGACGCCTTCGCACCACGCCTCTCCTTCTTCTGGGCCATCGGTAAGAACTACTTCATGGAAATCGCCAAGATGCGCGCCGCGCGTTGCCTCTGGGCGAAACTAGTCCAGCAGTTCAATCCCAAGAACCCGAAGTCACTGGCACTGCGCACACACTCCCAAACTTCCGGTTGGTCACTCACCGAGCAAGATCCGTTCAACAACGTGACACGGACCTGCATCGAGGCCATGGCCGCTGCTTGTGGACACACTCAATCGCTCCACACCAATGCCTTGGACGAAGCCATCGCTCTGCCGACTGACTTCTCTGCACGTATTGCGCGTAACACCCAGCTCTTCCTACAAGAAGAAACTGGCATGACCAGCTTCATCGACCCATGGGGCGGCAGCTACTATGTCGAAGCGCTCACTAAGGAGCTCATGGACAAAGCCTGGGCGCACATCCAAGAGTGTGAGCAATACGGCGGCATGACCAAGGCGATCGAAGAAGGCATTCCAAAACTTCGGATCGAAGAAGCCGCCGCACGTCGCCAAGCACGGATCGACTCCGGCAAGGAAACCATCGTGGGCCTCAACAAGTATCGCCTCGAAAAAGAAGATCCACTGGAGATCCTCGACATCGACAACACCGCCGTGCGCGATTCACAAATTGAGCGCCTGAAAAAGCTCAAGGCCGAACGCGATAACGACGCTTGCCAAGCCGCCCTCAAAGCGATTACTCATAGCATGGAAACTGGCGAAGGTAACTTGCTGGAGCTGGCAGTGGAAGCCGCACGTTGCCGTGCCTCGCTGGGGGAAATCTCCGACGCCGTCGAAAACGTAGTCGGCCGCTACAAGGCCAAGATCCGCTCAATCAGCGGCGTCTACGCCAAGGAATTCGGAACCACAACGATTATGGAAGAAGTTAAAGAACTCATCGAAAAGTTTGAAACGGAAGAAGGCCGCCGCCCTCGTATCATGATTGCGAAAATGGGCCAAGACGGTCACGACCGTGGTGCCAAAGTGGTGGCCACCGGCTACGCCGACTTAGGCTTCGATGTGGATATCGGCCCGCTCTTCCAAACACCGGAAGAGACTGCGCGCCAAGCCGTGGAAAACGATTGCCACCTGGTCGCCATGTCCTCGCTGGCTGCAGGTCACAAGACCTTGCTGCCTGAACTGATTGCCGAACTCAAAAAGCTCGGTCGTGAAGACATCATGGTTGTTTGCGGTGGTGTCATTCCCGCGCAGGACTACGACTATCTCTACGAGCAAGGCGCCAAAGCCATCTTCGGCCCCGGCACCGTCATCCCTGACTCCGCCAAGAAAATGTTGGATCTGCTACTTGCAGAATAGTTCAACAAAAGTTCAATTCCCCTAGCAAAGCCCCCGACGTAAGTCGGGGGCTTTTTTTTGGTTCATCATTTACCCGTCCCCACAAATCATTCGATGTTCAATGTTGGGCGTTTGATGTTCGACGTTCCCAGTCCTCTTCCAGGTCGAACTTTGAACGAAGCTAAATCCATTCATGCACCTACGCAGACTCAGCATAAGCGTATATTAGCGGTCATAATAAAAACCCACTCATGTTCGCCTAGATACCAGAAGGAGCAAAGGTTCAGGTCAATTTGCTCTCTCAGGCTGTGCACACTTGAAATATCTGCGGCAGCCGACATGTTCGTCACACTTTATGCCCGCGCTCACCCAACAACGTACGGATGGCTATAAGCCATTCTTGTTTCTTTTTTGCCTCTTTGCTCTCGCTTGGATCACACTACTACTGTTCGCGGGTGGCATGACGACGAGCATCCAAGCAGGCATGGCCTTTCTAGACTGGCCGCTCTCCAATGGCTCCATCAACCCGGATGGCTGGTTAAGCGAATCCGACAAAATGGCGGAGCACAGCCATCGTCTGCTGGGCATGAAGATCGGCCTGCTCTCGCTCGGCTTGCTGCTATGGACTTATCTGCGCGAATCGCGTAAATGGGTGCGCACCTTGGCACGCATTCTAGTATGGGTCGTGATTTTACAAGGCGTGCTCGGAGGCTCGCGGGTACGCTTCGACCAGCTCAATATCATGAGCGATCACAATATGCTCGCTCAGAGTTTTGCTGTCATGCATGCCTGCGGCGCGATGGTCGTATTGGGCCTCTTAGTGGCACTGACACTCGCCAACACGCGCCGCTGGATTGAAGGCCGCGCGGGCCTCGACGTTGTGCTACCTGTAGGCGTAAAGCGCTGGGGCATCGCCGCCACCATCACCCTATTTTTGCAAATCCTCGTTGGTGCCATTATGCGACACGCAGGTGCTGGATTGGCAATTGCCACCTTTCCACTGGCCTCCAGCAACAGTCTAATACCTGCCTACTGGAACTTTGGCGTCAGCATCCATTTCGCCCACCGCGTGGGGGCGGTCATTGTAACAGCGGTACTGCTGATCTTTCTGGGGAAGGTCTGGGGCTCACCCGCAGCCAAGCGCGCCCTGGGCTACGGCGCCTTAGTCTTGGCACTCATCCTTGGGCTGCAAATTTTCTTGGGCGCGTTGACGATTTGGACCGTAAAAAACCCCTACGCCGCCACCTTACACCAATTAGTCGGCGCTTTTCTCCTTGCCAGCACGTGGGGGCTAACTTTTCTAGCACACCACTCAGGGCGAGCTACCAACTCTCCCCATAATAACTAGTGCCCCCACAACTACCTTGAGCTCACCGAATACACATACCAAAGACATTGCCTCCGATTCGTCCGAAACGGCGTTCTCTTTGCGCTCAAGAGTCAATGGCTATTACGAACTCACAAAGCCTCGACTCAGTTTCATGTCGGTGATTACCGCGGTGATCGGCTACCTAGCCGCCGACCCGACGCGCGACTTTGGCGTCTTAGCCAGCCTACTCATTGGCACCTCTCTGGCAGCAGGTGGTGCCGCGGTACTCAATCAATGGCTGGAGCGCGAAGCGGACGCGCAAATGGTGCGCACTCAAGACCGCCCCATCCCATCAGGACAAATCGCTCCCTATAATGCATTGATGTTTGGCACTGGTCTCAGCGTTTTTGGCACTTACTTACTCTACGCAGGCGCCAATCCGCTGGCTGGCTTACTAACAGCAGCCACCATCGCCTCCTATGTGTTGCTATACACCCCACTAAAAAAGTTAACTACTTGGAATACTTTAGTCGGCGCCTTTCCTGGCGCGCTACCACCTCTGATCGGCTGGGCCGCCGCCGAAAATGGCATCTCCACCTTGGGTTGGATTCTGTTTTCGATTTTGTTTCTCTGGCAAATGCCACACTTTTTTGCCATCGCCTGGACCTATCGCAAAGATTACGAAAAAGGCGGCTTCATCATGCTGTCCAACTCAGACGAAAACGGCACCCGAGTCGCCCGCCAAGCTTTTGTTTTCGCAATCGCGCTCGTCATTAGTACACTCCTGCCTACCTTGTGGGGCTACGCGAGCTGGGGCTATGGCGCCGTCGCGCTCATTGCGGGCTGCTATATATTACGCCCCGCATGGAGGTTTCTCAAAGCAGATGTGCGTGACACCGCAGCACGGCGCCTATTTATCGCATCGATTTTCTACCTGCCCGCCCTGCTGATCCCATTGGTGTTGGATCTATGGTTAATCTAGCTCGCACATGTCATTTACCGAATCCTTACCGACTCTAAACGCCTGCCTCAATGGCACGGCCACTGTGCTGCTGACTGCGGGCTTTATCTGCATCAAGACCGGTCGTGAAAGAGCGCACCGCGCCTGCATGCTCAGTGCGTTTTCGGTGTCTGTCATTTTTCTGTTTTTCTACGTGCTGCACAAATGGTTGGTGCAAGGAGTCCACACCCCATTCGAGGGCGAAGGCGCCTGGCGTAGCTTCTATTATGCGATGCTGGCCAGCCACATTTTCTTAGCGATGTTGATTGTGCCCTTAATATTGACGACGCTGACACTTGCAATCAGGGGTCAGCGAGAGCGACACCGCGCATGGGCGCGCTGGACCTTCCCGATCTGGTATTACGTTTCCGTCACAGGCGTGCTGGTCTATTGCTTTCTTTACCTCTGGTGGTAATTAAGGCGACTCCACAGTCATCAGGCCGCGCATGCCAGCATACATGTGAGCGGGAAAAGAACAGAGATACTCATAGTCGCCGGGCTCTTCGGGAGCGGTGAACTCGATGGTATCGCTTTCACCTGGGCCAAGCAGTTGAGTATGCGCCACAATTTGCTCTGCAAAGTCCGCGGGAATGTAATCTTGATCCCGGGCTGCTGCGGCCGCGGTGGCAAAAGCGGCTGCATCGGCCTCGGCTGTTAGAAAGACAACATTATGCCCCATTGCGGCCTTGGGCATGCGGCCCACATTGGTGAACGTCAAACGAACGGAACTGCCCGCAGGCACGGAGAAAGATTCTAGGTTAAATTTCATACGGTCATTGCCAGTCATCTCCACTATGGTCACCCCATCTACCACCGAAATAGGATTCGCGGGAACTGCGGCGCTGCCCGAGCCGTGCGCAGCACCTCCGGCGGCCTCATGCTCGTGATGCGCATGCGAGTCAGAGGAATCACCACAGGCGGTCAAAAATAGAGGCAGGGCCCATAAACTATATGTCATTTTCATGCCCCCTAGGTAGCCCAAGATCGCAAAATCGTCCAGCCTCAGATGCTAAAATTCATCAGACTGCGCACTTGGCACTACCGACGAAGCGCAACATTTGTATTACAATTGCTTAAAGAACTGTGAAGAAATACTTGTCAGGCTCCATTACGACGCTTAATCCATCTCACTTGGCTTTCTTATAGCCCCCCCATACCGACTATTCAATAACCTAAGAACTCACCTCACTGTGAAGACCATTTCAAACGGATTCTGCCGTTTCATTCAGTATTTTAGCGCACTCATCGTGGTCGCCTTTTTAGGTGGCTGCAATTTGGACACTCGCATGTCCACTTTCGTGACCAAGGGTCCGATCGCTGAGGAGCAACTCAATCTATTCATGCTCACCGTTTGGGTGACAGGTATTATCTTCGTGATCGTCGGGGGTGTATTCGTCTATGCCGTCATTAAATTCCGCGAGCGTCCTAACGATGACCGCCCGATGCCCTCACAGGGCCACGGCAACCCGCTGGTAGAAATCGGCCTGATTGGTGCATCCATCTTGCTGCTCGCGATCATCGCGGTGCCCACACTTCGGGCTATCTGGTTCACCCAGGAAACCCCGGACGATCCAGAAAGTCGCCTGGGCGCCTGGTATCAAGGCGACGACCTAGCGGAGGAAGAGGCAGAAAATCCCCTCATCATTAAAGTGATCGGCTATCAGTGGTGGTGGGCTTTTGAATATCCACAACTCGGCATCACGACTGCCAATGAAATGATCATCCCCGCAGGTAAAGTCGTGCACCTAGAGCTGCGCTCGATCGACGTGATTCACTCTTTCTGGTTGCCACGCATCGCGGGTAAGGTCGACCTGATCCCCGGGCGCACCAACTCCATGTGGATCCAAGCAGGCGATAATTTTGCCAAGTGGAAAGAAAAACAAGGCCTGGAAGGCGAAGGTCCGGAACTGCGCCAAGACTACGCGAAATACCTCGAAGAGGAGATCCACGATTATTACTACGGCCAATGCGCAGAATATTGCGGCGAGTCGCATGCGCGCATGTTGTTCCGCACTACAGCGGTCGACGATCAAGCATTTGCTGAATGGGTGGCCGACGAAAAGGCGGGCCATGGCACCCCCGACGGCAAGAGCTGGGATGAGTGGTATGCCGCTTACGAAGAAACTCCTGAAGAATTAACGGGGGATCTCAATGAAGGCCTGAAATTGTTTATGGGCCGCGCGAAGTGTGCAACCTGCCACACCGTGAACGGTAACCCGCGCGCGGTCGGCGTCGCTGGGCCCAACCTGACCAATATCGGCTCGCGCCAGTCGATTGCAGCCGGCTGGCTCAATCACCGTGCCGAAGATGGCAGCATCGATGTCGAAAAACAATACGACAATCTTTACAAATGGATCCACGAGCCCGAAGTCGTTAAGCCCGGCAACCTGATGTGGAAAGCCAATGGTGGTGGCATCGGCGAGTTGATCGATGAACACGGCGAGCCCGCGCTACTGACCGACGAAGAAGTCAGCAAGCTTTCACTTTACCTTCAATCTCTCAAGTAGGCCTTTCAGATGAGTCAAACGGAAACCGCAACACCCGCCCCTAAAACCAGCCACGCTCACCAACCGCACGTGCTCAAACCTGAGCGCAGTCGCTTGGGCCTAATGCGCCCGGACCATAGCAAGAGCGTATTCATCGACTGGTTGACCACAGTGGACCACAAGAAGATCGGCATCATGTATGGTGCCATCGCGCTATTTTTCCTGTTTATCGGCGGCATCGAAGCCTTGATCATTCGCACTCAGCTGATCGTGCCGGAAAACAACTTGATCTCGGCAGAGCGCTACAATCAGCTCTTTACTATGCACGGCACCACCATGATTTTCCTTGCGGTGATGCCCTTGAACTCGGCCTTCTTCAATTTCCTGATCCCCTTGCAGATCGGCGCGCGCGACGTCGCCTTCCCGCGCATCAACGCGCTGAGCCTATGGTCATTCGTGGCCGGCGCCCTGGTCATCAACTTTGGCTGGCTGCTGGAAGCGTTACAAATGATGGGGCTCTTCGCCGCATCGGGCCCGACTGCGGGCATGACCGATTTGGCACCTTCGGGGGGATGGTTTGGCTACGCCCCCTTGAGCAGTAAAGAATATTCCGGCGTCGGCACCGACTTCTGGATTATGGGCCTCCAGATTCTTGGGGTGGCCTCACTCACTGCATCCATGAATTTCATCGTCACCATCCTCAACATGCGCGCACCGGGCATGAAGATGATGCGCATGCCGGTCTTCACTTGGATGAGTTTGGTGGTGGCATTTTTGATCATCTTTGCCTTCCCAGCGATTACCATCGCCCTGGGACAACTGATGTTTGACCGCACTTTTGGCACCAACTTCTTTAATGTCGCCGGGGGCGGACAACCCATCCTGTGGCAGCACTTGTTCTGGATTTTTGGTCACCCGGAAGTTTACATTCTGGTGCTGCCTGCCATGGGCATCATTTCGGAAGTGCTGCCGACGTTCTCGAAGAAACCACTTTTCGGCTATTCCATCGTCATTTTCTCGGGCGCGGTGATCGGCTTCCTCGGCTTCGCAGTATGGTCGCACCACATGTTCACCACAGGACTGGGCAAGGTGGCCACAGCGGCCTTCTCACTCTTAACCATGGCGATCGCGGTGCCCACCGGCGTGAAGATTTTCAACTGGGTCGGCACCATCTGGGGCGGTCGTATTCGTTTCACCGCTCCGATGATCTTCTCCTTGGGCTTCGTCTGGATGTTTATGATGGGGGGCTTCTCCGGCATCATGCACGCCGCAGCCCCAGCCGATGCGCAGCAGCAAGACAGCTATTTCGTGATCGCCCACTTCCACTACGTGATCATGGGCGGCATTTTCCTCGCTCTGGTATCGGGCATTTACTACTGGGTGCCCAAGGTGTTTGGTAAAATGTGGACCGGCTCACTCAGCACATGGGTGGCAGTTCTCATCGTTGTCGGCCTGAACGTGACGTTCTTCCCGATGCACTTTCTGGGCCTGCTCGGCATGCCGCGCCGCACCCACACCTACCTGGAAGGCTTCGGCTGGTCGACTTACAATTTGGTCTGCACCCTTGGTTCCTATATTCTGGCCATCGGCATCTTGCTACTACTCGTCGACTTGATCCGTTGCTTGCGTCGTGGCGAACCGGCTGGCGATGATCCTTGGGATGCTCGCACCTTGGAGTGGGCCACCACCTCACCTCCTCAGGTTTACAACTTTGCCAAGACTCCAATCATCCCAGCACGTGACGCACTCTGGTCACACAAGCATGGGCCCGAGGGTAAGAAGATCACCTACGAGGACGACCATGGTCATGGCATTCACATGCCGAGTAATTCATGGATGCCTTTGATCGCATCGATTGGCTTCGTGCCACTCGGATTAGGCATGACTCTGAAACAAGCGGGCGTCCCCTACATGGGCTCATTCGCCATCTTCGGCCTCTTTGTGATCACGTTGGGCCTAGCGCTCTGGGCGATCGAAGGTCCTGGCGGCTTTCACCTGCACCCGGATGAGGACGAAGCATAGCGTCAACATTTCCTAATTTTTAATTCCTAATTCTTAATTTTCTAAATGTCTGACACAGCAACAGCACATCACGACGACGGCCACCTCAGCCTGAACAACGACAACAAGAAGCTACTCATGTGGCTCTTCCTCGGTTCGGACTGCATGTTTTTCGGCACGCTCATTTCGACTCACTTGATCTACCGCAAGATCTACCCCGAGTCCTTTGACCCCACGAGCCTCTTCAGCTTGGAGCTCACCTCGTTCTCGACCTTCATCCTGCTGATGAGCTCCTTCTTGATGGCGCTGGCAGTTTCGGCCATGCACAAGGGCGAGCTTAAAAGCTTTCGCCGCAATGTGCTGGGCGTCATCTTCTTCGGCCTGATCTTCCTCGGTTGCCAAGTCTATGAGTTCGCGCACTTCGTGCACGAGGGCCTCACCCTTTCGACAAATACCTTCGGCTCGACCTTCTACATGATGACAGGCACCCACGGTGTGCACGTCGCAATTGGTATATTTTGGCTCATCTGCATGTATTTCTACTCTCACACAGGTAAGATGGATGCACATGAGAGCGCAGTGGACGTGGAGATCGCGGGCCTCTACTGGCACTTTGTCGACATCGTCTGGATCGTCATTTTCACCGCAGTTTATTTGATCGAGTTCATTTGATCGATCGATTCGCACCTGTTATATTATTAAAAAACTTTGACCATGTCTGACGTACACTACGCTCCACTGCCTGTCTCTGAAAAATCACACAAGGACAGTGAAACCGACAAGTACCATACCTTCGTCAACCTAGCGCTCGGCCTAGCCGCCATCACTGGTGTCGAACTGGTATTGGTTTACTTGCCCTTCAATTCGACCTTTATCTTCACGGTCCTATTGACGCTCTCCTTGTTCAAATTCGTAGCCGTGATTGCATGGTTCATGCACCTGCTCTACGACAAACTGCTACTCACACTGGCCTTCGGCACCGGAATGGCGATCGCCACCGGCACCTTTGTGGCGCTGGGCTCATTGATCTCACGTAGTAATGTAGACCTAGACGCGATCACCGCCTTCTAAGCGCAAGCGTATCGCATACTGGCGAAGAGCAGAATCCCCCGCATTCTGGTCAACTTCGAGCGACTTTTAGCGGCTACTGACGAAAACAAGCTCAGTAGCCGCATTTTGCGTTCGCAAGCGAGCCGCCACCTTACATTCTCCGCTCGATGCAATTGCACTGGCACACCGAACCGCTCCTCCTAATCACCCTATTGGGTGTGGGTTGGTTGTACGCCTTGGCCGTGGGGCCCCTGCGCTCACGGATCGCTGGCGAGGCGCGCTTCCCCTTGCGCGAATGCATCCTGTTCTACCTCGGCTTGGTGCTCACCTATCTGGCAGTGGGCTCGCCCTTAGATCAAATTGGCGAACAGTTCCTATTTTGCGCTCACATGGTGCAGCACATGTTGCTCATTTATTGCAGCACCACGCTCTTCATCTACGGCACGCCCGCATGGTTGATTGACTGGCTACTCAAACCAGAGCCTTTGCGCAAGCTCATGAGCTTACTGACTCACCCCGCCTGCGGAGGGCTACTCTTCACCTTCGTGTATACCATCTGGCACATCCCAACGCTTTACGAAGCAGCGCTGCACGATAAGCGCATACACATCCTAGAGCACTGGACCATGTTTGCCCTCGGCCTGATCATGCTCTGGCCTTATTTGACAAATTCCACTCGCGTGCCACGGCGCAGCTATGGCGTCTGCATGCTGGCGATCTTCTTACTGATGGTCGGCCAGTTGCCCGTGTTCGGCTTTCTCTCTTTTGCCAATGAGGCCATCTACCCCACCTACGCCTGGGCCCCACGCATCATCGACCTCGACCCGCTGAATGATCAAATTCTAGGCGGAATTATCATGAAAGTAGTGAATATGGGATTTTCGCTTACAATTCTCGGAATATCTTTCTATCATTGGGCGAAAAGTGAGGAAGAAGACGATCCAGCGGACGCCTACGCCTCCAATAACTGATACCGAACCGTTCTTAAATGACCTGGGAAATTCTATTCGTCTTCGCACTGTTAATCTTTGCGATTATTAGCTTTATTTGGGAGCGCATCTCAGCCGATTTGACTGCGTTGACCGTTTTTGGCATCCTGTTGTTTGTAAGCGTGCTGACACAGAGTGAGGCACTGCCTACGCTAGACCATTTGCTGAATGTATTTGGCAATTCTGCCCCACTCACGATTGCGGGTATGTTTATCGTGAGCGCGGCCTTAGAGCGCACCGGCGCGATTGATCTAATCACCGCCTACCTGCGTAAACTGGCGCGCTTCCCCTACCGTAGTTTTCTTTTTATTATGATCCTGGGTGTGGCTGGCGTTTCCGCCTTCGTGAACAACACCCCCGTGGTGATCGTGCTGATGCCCGTCATTCTCTCGCTCTCGCGCGAAATGGGTGTGGCCTCGTCCAAGCTGCTGATTCCACTCTCCTATGCATCCATTTTTGGCGGCACCTGCACCCTGCTCGGCACCAGCACCAACCTCTTGGCCAGTGGCATTCTACGGGACGCCGGCCATGCGCCCATTGGTATGTTTGAACTGGCCGCCGTCGGCCTGCCAATTCTGACACTTGGCACCACCTACCTAGTGCTCTTCGGTAATAAACTACTACCACACCGGGAAACGCTGACCTCGATCCTCAGCGATGAAGAACGCAAAGAGTTCATCACCGAGGCCTTCGTGCGCGCGGGCTCCGATCTACATGGCAAAACCGCCATCGAAAGCGGCATGCTCAAAGGTCGTGGCATTCGGCTCCTGGAAATCGTCCGCCATGGCGTTGCGGTGCAAGGCGACCCTAAGAAGCAAAATCTGCAATACGGCGACCGGCTGGTGCTCGCCTGCCGCCCGTCCGGCGTGGCCGAAGCACACTCGATGAAAGGCATCACCATCCAAACCGAACTCGCCGAGGGTTTGGAAACCATTGCCACCGACGAAGGTGCACTGGTCGAAGGTGTCATCTCCCCCCATGCTTCGATCGCCGGCCTGACTCTGGGGGAAATCAATTTCCGGCAGCGCTTTCGTATGGTCGTCGTCGCCGTGCACCGCAAAGGCACCAACCAACGCGAGCGCCTGTTCAGCCTGCGCCTTAAGCCAGGCGACACACTACTGATGATGGGCTCAACTAAGGCCATCGACTCACTCGCCAATAGCGACGAAATCATCATTCTCGACCGACCGCGCGTGCCCGCCCGTAGTCTGCGCGCCAAGATGCCCATCTCGATCGGCATCTCCGCCTCAATCGTCGCACTGGCCACCTTCAACGTGGTGCCCATCGTGGCCGCGGTTTGCCTTGGAGTCGCCATACTCCTACTATCCGGCTGTATGAAGGCTAAAGAGGCCTATGCATCCGTCGAGTGGAGCATTCTAATTATCATCTTCGGCATGCTGGCACTCGGACAGGCCATGGACTCCACCGGCGCCAGCCTCATGATTGCACAGAGCATGACCGGACTGGTCTCTAGCTTCGCACCGGATCAATACCAAAATCTGATCATGCTGGCATTGATTTACATCATTACCTCCACATTCACCGAATTCCTCTCCAACAATGCAGCTGTCGCCCTGATGGTGCCGATCGCCCTGGGGATCGCCGCCACACTCGGCATCGACCCACGGCCCTTTGTCGTCGCCAGCTGTATCGCAGCTTCTGCAAGCTTCGCCACACCGATCGGCTACCAAACCAATACTTATGTTTACGGCGTCGGCGGCTACCGCTTCTTTGACTTCACCAAAGTAGGCCTACCGCTGAACCTAATCTGCTTCACCGTCACCGTGGCCGTGGTGCCCATTTTCTGGGGATTCAATTAGACGCGGCCCTCAGTGCTCAGTCATCAGTCATCAGTCCTCAGTCATCAGTCCTCAGTCATCAGTCATCAGTCCTCAGTCCTCAGTCCTCAGTCCTCAGTCCTCAGTCCTCAGTCCTCAGTCCTCAGTCCTCAGATGTAATACATGTCCGCATCCGCGGTTTGCACGATAAAATCGTCTAAAGTGTATTCCGCCATCTTGGCCTCAAAAGTTTGCCCGACCTCTCGCCAGATGGAAGCCACGCGCTCCCCAGAGTGCCCGGAGTCCCCGAAGTTGCGCTCCAATAGCTCCCCATCGACCGCCTCTACGATTTCAATCAAACTCACCTTCTTCGGGTCCCGTGCCAGTGCGTAGCCACCTTGCTTGCCGCGCTTGCTCAAGATTAAACCCGCGTTGCGTAATTCATTTAAAATTTGCACCAGGTAGTTCGCTGGGATCGCCTCAGCGGTCGCGAGCGTCTCGATGTGCGCGAGTTGATCTTGGCCATAGCTACGGCCTAATTGGGCCAAAACACGGCAGGCATATTCAAGTTTATGAGAAAGCTTCACAGGGCTTAACTTAGGCTCATGACTCAAGAAGTAAACTTAAAAGCAAAAGCGAGCGCGTGTGTCTGTATTTTGCCAAAAAACAGCCCGCCTCCGAGATGATTATTCGCGGAACAATTCCAGCGACTTCTGACTCACATAAGCGGCTCATGCATAGCGACTTAATCAGACTCAAAAAAAACTAAAAAAGCAGTTTTTTTTAGTAGCCAGCCCACGCCCCTTTACATATAAATTTACAGCTTATGCCAGAAGATACAACGCCCGAAAATTCAGATAACATGGACGCTGCTGCAGCGGCCAAAAATGAGGTCTACGACTCGTCGAAAATCCAGAAGCTCGAAGGTCTCGAAGGTGTGCGCAAGCGCCCCGATATGTATATCGGCGACACAAATGAGCGCGGCCTGCACCACTGCGTGTTTGAGATCGTAGACAACTCGATCGACGAGGCCCTCGCCGGCTACTGCTCGACCATCACAGTCAGCATCCACAGCGATGGCTCCTGCTCCGTCGAAGATGACGGGCGTGGTATTCCAGTCGACATCCACCCGAAGTACAACATCCCCTCGCTAGAGCTGGTGATGACCAATCTACACGCCGGGGGTAAGTTCGGCAAGGGTGCCTACCAAGTCTCAGGTGGCCTACACGGCGTCGGTGCCAAGTGCGTGAATGCCGTTTCCGAATGGTTCGAGGTTGAGGTGCGACGCGACGGCAAAGTCCACAAGATGGAATTCTCCCGTGGCAAGACGACTTCCAAAATGAAAATCATCGGCGACACCAAGCGCACAGGCACACGCATCGCCTTCTCGCCGGACCCGGAAATCTTCGAAACCACCCGCGAGTTCAAATTCGAATTACTGGGCAAGCGCCTGCGTGAACTGGCCTTCCTAAATCCCGGCATTCAAATCACTTTTGTCGATGAACGTATTAATAAGACCGAGTCTTTTATCTTCAAAGACGGCATCGCCGAGTACGTTACTTATCTCAACGAGAACAAGAATGTGCTGCACGAAGAGCCCATCAGCTTCCATGGTGAAGCCCCCACTCCGAATCCGGACTTGGACGCCAACATCGTGGTCGACATCGCGTTCCAGTATAACGACAGTTACAACGACCAAATTTACGCCTATGCGAACTCGATTCACAACATTGAAGGCGGCACCCACCTATCCGGCTTTCGCACCGCTCTCACACGTGTAATCAATGCCTACGGTAAGGCCAATAATCTGATTAAAGACAAAGAGCCGAACCTTTCCGGCGAAGATGCTCGCGAAGGCCTTACGGCTATTGTTTCAGTCAAAGTTCCAGAGCCGCGCTTCGAAGGTCAGACCAAGACCAAACTTTCCAATGGTGAGGTTGACGGCATCGTACAAAAGATTACCGGCGAAGAGCTCAAATACTACTTCGAGACCAACCCACAAGTCGCCAAAAAGCTAATCGATAAGTGCCTCAACGCCGCACGCGCTCGCGAGGCAGCCCGCAAGGCGCGCGAGACAGTCCGTAAGGGCGCGCTCTCCTCGGGAGGCCTGCCGGGCAAGCTCGCGGACTGCTCTTCTAAAGATCCTTCCGTATCAGAACTCTACATTGTGGAGGGTGACTCGGCGGGTGGTTCAGCCAAGCAAGGGCGCGACCGTGCCACACAAGCGATCCTTCCGATTCGGGGAAAACTCCTAAATGTGGAAAAAGCACGCCTCGACAAGGTGCTCGGTAATAATGAAATCCGCACCCTGATCACTGCCGTCGGCACTGGTATCGGTGATCACGAAGGCGACGGTGCCTTTGATGCGACCAAGGCGCGTTATCACAAAATCATTTTGATGACCGATGCGGACGTGGACGGTGCCCACATTCGCACCCTGCTGCTCACCTTCATCTTCCGCCAAATGAAGGGCTTAATCGAGGCTGGTTACGTCTACATCGCTCAGCCGCCGCTGTATAAAATTAAGCGCAAGCGTCGTGAGCAATACGTCGATAACGATCCACAGCTTAACCGCATCCTGCTCGAACTCGGATCCGAAGATGTCACCCTGGTGCGCCTACGCGACCAAACAGAGCTGTCTGGTGAGACCATTGATCAACTGGTCGAGTGCATGTCGCGCCTAGAGATGATCGGCCGCGGTGTCACACGTTACGGTTGTGACTTTGCTCAATTCCTCGACCAACACGATAGCGAGGACTACAAATTGCCACGCTACATCGTCCGCATCCGCACTGGAAATGAAGAAGAATTCCGCTTCTTGAAGAATGACGACGATCGCATCGCCTTCCACACCGAGTTCGAACTCAACGATGAAGACGGCACAGGCACCGTCATCCGCGAAATCGTCAACGACGAAGGCATCAAGATTCAGCAACGAATTTCCTTACACGAGATCTACGAGTCTACGGAAATGACCAAGCTCATCCGCGAAATCGCGGATGCTGGCATGGACATCAAGCAGTTCTCCAAATCCGAAGAACCACGCTACCAAATCATCGAAAACAAAGGCGACCCGAAGAAGGAGAACATTATCGAGCTCCACTCCATCATCGAATTGATCGAGAACATTCGCAGCATCGGCCGCCGTGGCCTCAGTATTCAGCGCTACAAGGGTCTTGGTGAGATGAATCCGAAGCAGCTCTACGAAACCACGATGGACCCCAAGAAGCGTCGCCTCCTCAAGGTCAACATCGCCGATGCCGCCGTAGCGGACGGCATCTTCTCCATGCTGATGGGCGAAGATGTGCCGAGCCGCCGCGCCTTTATCGAAGATAATGCGCTCAACGTAGCTCACCTCGACGTGTAACAATGGCGAATAGCTAAGAACTAATAGCGAAACTCACGATCGGCAACTAATCCGCGATCCGTAATTCGCCATCCACTATTATTTTAAACGAAGTTTAAAAATCTCATGTCCGAAGAACTCACACCACACAACCCCGAGCATACACGCCCCGAGGGCACGTCGATTATCGACATCATGCAGACGGCTTACATCGACTATTCGATGTCCGTCATCGTCAGTCGCGCTCTGCCCGACGCTCGCGACGGCCTCAAGCCGGTGCAACGACGCATCCTCTACGCGATGCTACGTGAAGGCCTGCTCCACAACCGCCCCTTTGA
Source organism: Thalassobacterium maritimum (assembly GCF_031127805.1). Taxonomy (NCBI): domain Bacteria; kingdom Pseudomonadati; phylum Verrucomicrobiota; class Opitutia; order Puniceicoccales; family Coraliomargaritaceae; genus Thalassobacterium; species Thalassobacterium maritimum. The sequence goes on from NZ_JARXHW010000019.1 coordinate 56,627, forward strand.
TAAGTGCGCCGGTGTCGTCGGGGAAGTCCTCAAGAACTACCACCCACACGGTGACAGTTCTGTATACGACACGCTCGTGCGCCTCGCCCAGAACTGGGTCATGCGCTACCCGCTGATCATTCCACAAGGTAACTTCGGTTCGATCGATGGTGACTCTGCCGCTGCCTATCGTTATACCGAGTGTAAACTCGAAGGCATCGCCGAAGACCTACTCAAGGACATCGACGAAGACACAGTCGACTTCGTGCCCAACTATAAAGAGAGCTCCACCGAGCCCTCCGTGCTGCCCTCCGCCCTGCCCAACCTCCTAATGAACGGCTCCACGGGTATTGCGGTCGGTATGACCACCAATATTCCGCCGCACAATCTGAGCGAAGTCATCGACGCCGCAGTCGCGATCATCGACAACCCGAAGATCGAACTCGACGAGTTAATCAAGATCATTCCCGGCCCCGACTTCCCCGGTGGCGGCTTTATCCACGGCAAGTCTGGTATCGAAAGCTACCTCAAGACCGGCCGTGGCATCGTCCGCACCCGCGGTATCGCCGAAGTGGTCGAAAACAATGGCAAGGAAGAGATCATCATCTCGGCCATCCCTTATAACGTCAATCGCGCCTCCCTCGTCATTCGAATCGCCGACTTGATTAAGGAAAAAGCAATCGACGGCATTTCCGACCTGCGCGACGAGTCCACCGAAACCACACGCATCGTCATCGAGCTCAAGCGCGGCGCCATCCCACGCGTCATCATTAACCAGCTCTACAAGAGCACTCCGCTGGAAAGCTCCTTTGGCGTCATTCTGCTCGCGCTCGACAACCGTCGTCCTAAGCAAATGAACATCAAAGAGATGCTCACTTGCTACATCGACCACCGCCGCGATGTCATCTACCGCCGCACCGCCTTCCGCCTGCGCAAAGCCGAGGCCCGCGCCCACATCCTCGAAGGCTATAAGATCGCCCTCGATAACATGGATGACTTTGTCAAAATCATCCGTGCCTCCAAGAACCGCGAAGAAGCCAAACAAGAGCTGATGGCGAAGTATCCCCTCTCGGAGATACAAACCAACGCCATCCTCGAACTGCGCCTCTACCAGCTCACGGGCATGGAACGTGGCAAGATCGAAGAAGAGTACCTCGCACTGATGGCGGTCATCGAAGAGCTGCGCTCCATTCTCGAAAGCGAGCAAAAGCTGCTGATGGTGATCAAGGACGAGCTTGCCCAAATGAAGGACAAGTATGGCAACCCACGCCGCTCGACCATCCTCTCCATCGATGGCGACCTTTCCATGGAAGACATCATTCCAAACGAAGGCTGCATGATCACCGTCACCCACAAGGGCTTCATGAAGCGCACTTCCTTGGATGAATACCGCTCACAAAAGCGCGGCGGTAAGGGCGTGATCGGCTCGGGCCAATACGAGGACGACTTTGTCGAACACCTCTTCACCGCCTCCACTCACGACTACATCATGTTCTTTATGAACAACGGTCGGGTCTATGTGGAAAAGGTCTACAACATCCCAGAAGGCAGCCGCACAGCCAAGGGCCGCGCCATCGCCAACATCATCGAACTACAAGCCGGCGAGAAGATTGCCGCGATGATCTGTGTCAAAGACTTCAACGAGTCTGATCAACGCATCGTGCTCGCCACCGAGCGAGGTGTCACTAAGAAGACTCTGCTCTCCGACTATAAGAACCACCGCAAGGGCGGCCTGATCGGTATCAATATCGACGAAGGCGACAACCTGATCGGTGCACGCCTCACCACCGGTAACGACGACATTCTGCTGGTGACCAGTAACGCGCAGTCGATCCGCTTCCCCGAAACGGATCTGCGTGATCAAGGGCGTGCCACACGGGGTGTGCGCGGTATCAAGCTCAAGACCGAAAAAGATAAGGTCGTGGCCATCGAGATCGTGAATCCAAGCCCAACAGCCGAACCGGCTGAAGGTGAAGAAGTCGAGCCCAAGAAGCTGCTGCTGATCGCAGGTGCCAACGGCCTCGGCAAGCGCACCGAGTTCAGCGACTACCGCGTGCAATCACGGGGTGGTTCTGGTATCATCGCAATCAAGTCCGACAAGGTCGCAGGCGCACTCAGTGTCACCGAAAAAGACGAGATCATGATGTTCACCAAAAAGGGCCAAGCCGTCCGTAGCCCGATCAACACAGTGCGCGTCACTGGTCGCGCCGCCAGCGGCGTCAAACTAGTCAACCTCGCCGATAAGGATGAGTTGATCGGCATCAGTAAAGTCATCGCTACCGAAGAAGATCAGTCCGGCGAAGACACCGACCTGGTCGAAGGCACCGATGCCGATGCGGTTGAAAACGCAGCCCCCGTCACAGGCGAAGTGATAGTCGCCCCTGAAAGCGAAGCGCCTGAAAGCGAAGCGCCTGAAAGCGAAGCGCCTACTGCCGACGAAGCGCCTGCTGCCGACGAAGCGCCTCAGCTGGACTTGTTTGGCGAGGACTCTTCCGATGACAGCAAAGAATAAAGCGTAAGCAGGCATCAAGCCGCAACCGTTTCATCCAGGCCGCCCTCTCACCGGGGCGGCCTTTTTCATGGACAGACTCAAAGTCTTACCATCCAATGCTTATCAACCTCATAGCAAAAACCGCAACATTCGCGGCCCACAAGCGACGATACAACTAGCCAAAGCTCCCCATGCGACTCAAAAAAATCGGATTATCCTACCTGCTGCTATCCCTACTAAGCACAGCATTCTGCACCCCGGAATGGCACACGATTGCCAACCGCTACATCGAACAAACTGACAAACCCCAGCGATGGGAATCACGCCCCCAAACGCAAACTCCCGAACCAGAGCTGGTCGATGTGCTCAAGGCCCTTCCAGCACCGGGGCAATGGACGCAACTCCGCGAAAACTATGCGGAACAACTCGCAGAGGCATCCAATGTCTCTGCCGAAGAAATCTTGATGCACTTACTCTTGAATTACCTCGATGGTCATCCGGAAGCCACCCAGCGCACACTCGACCAACTAGAAAAGACCTTCTCAAGCAACGAGGCACTCGAATACCACCTCGACTCTGTCTCCGAATTGAGAAACGAGCTCTACAACACTGCAATCGAGCTCCCATCGGCAGACATCCTTCAACACTTCGAACAGACGCTTAACTCACACTTACCACAAGAGGAAGATTCAATCCATGCTAGCGTAAACAATCCAGCAGCACTGCTCGAACTGCAGGCCTACGTAAAAGCGCAACAACAACTTCTGCGAGAATACATGAAGGCTTTTCAAACGGAAACACCCGAAGATCCCCAAGCAATCTATACCGAATACCAAACAAAAAACACCGCCCTATTGGAGAAATACCCACTCGCCAGTGAGTTAATGGAATCGGTCGAAGATAATCCGGTTCTCGAAACCTATGTAATGACCCTCTATGGTGTAAATGATTCCAACTACATCCCAAGCATTCAGGTGCCCGACTTAGTCACCCTTGCCGGAGAAGAGGAAGCCCGCCGATTGATAACGATCGCACTAAAAGCTCCACTCCAGCTAGAAATACAGAACGCTGAAGCAACCAAACGTCTGGCACAAGCGCTCGCACTCGAAAACATCGAACAACTCGCGGTCGCGCAATGGGATCTGGTGCAAGAAATCAATCAAGTGCCACTCTATGAAGCCATGCATGCCAAATTTCCACTACAAGGCGATTTGGAACACGATTATACGCGAAAAAATGCACTGGGTTACTATTTTTGGGGCTTAGTCGCACTGACACGAACGGACGATGCCATGACACTGATGCAAACGCATCCAACTCTGGCCGAGAACCTGCCCTATGGTGCTGTCCGCTCTATGATTAAAGCGGGCTATAGCCAACAAGTCTGGGCTTTTTTAGATCAGTTATTACACCGCTCCCCACAAATCGACTTATGGGAAGAGTATATGGCACTTTCAGCGGAGCTCAACCAAACCGACGCGATGCTGGAGAACGTTCGCAACGCGATTGAGAACAGAAGTGACCAGCTCGACCAGAAATCCGTGATCGAAAAACACATGCTTCTGGCTTCTGCCCACCTATCGGCAGGCGAGACCGAGCCAGGCATCGCATCGCTAAAACTCGTATTGGCCGAAACTGCGAGCGCCCCTGAGGCTGCCGAGGCTCAATTCGAATCCGCCTCAAATCTGGTAGAAATCGGTCTACTGCTAGATCGAGCTGAGCTAGTTGAATCTGGCCTGAAGGCTGCAGTCATCGCGTTGAAGGCCACACCACTCGAAAGTGAATACGGAAGTATCCACACCTACTCACATCAGAATCTGATCGAGCTCTACCTTAAGGCCGGCAAAGTCGAAGAGGCTGAAGCCACAGCACGCCAACTACTCGACCGCCTGGACCAAGTCGGCACAGCGCAGGTTGCAAAAAACAAAAAAGCACAAGCATCTGACGATTACTACGGCGGCAACGACGCCACAACACTCACCGCCTTTCGATCGGAAAATGCCGACAGCTATCAAGCGCTGTTAACAATTCTGCTTGGTATTCATATTCAAAAAGAAGATTACCCTGCTGCGCTCAAGCTACTCAATGAAGAGAGCCGCTGGTGCACTGCAGACATCGCGAATATCCTCCAAGAAACAGACCGTTCCTCCAACAATTATAAACTCGGCTGGTTGGTCGCCAAGGCCTTACACGAAACGGGCGCGCCAGACAAAGCGGCCCGCACGCTAACAGCCTCGCTACGTGAATCCAGCGGTTACGATCCTGCCTACGCTTTGTATTTAGAAATCAAAGGAGCCGACGCGATCGAATATTTCGACAAACTCTATCAGCTCGACCAATTTGAAGAACGCCCCTTAATTTGGAAAGCGCAGCACCTCCTGGATCAAGGCAAAATCGACGAAGCCGAACGCACCGCCCAAAAAGCCATTGCCACAGACCCCTCCGACGGCGAGCAAGCTCGTGGCGATCGCATGCGCGTGTATGATGTTATGCGCCAGATTAAACTCGCGCGCGGCAAAACTATAGAAGCTGACTTTTTCGCAGATGTGCTCAAAGCGATTCGCTTATCTGAAAATGCCGACCGCTTTTACAGTGCGGGTCTATATACCACTGCAATCGAAGCTTATCGACGCTCGCTCGAATTCTTCCAAGACGCTTACTGTATACAATCTCGTATCGCAGTCAGACTCTACGACAAAGGGCAAATCGAAGAAGCCATGGTTCACTATAAGAAGGCCTATGAACTCATGCCCTCCAGCTTTGGCCGTGTGGAGAGCCACTGCTTCGGCTGCGAGAGCGTCTTCAAGGGAGACCAGCCGCAGTCGATCGCCGAAGAAATCTTCCAAAATATGCTCTTAACCCAAGCCGAAGTGCCTCAGGTCCACTATTTAATGGGCTATCTCCGCGACTACCAAGAGCGAGAAACCGAAGCACTCAAACACCTACAAGATGCGGTCGAACTCGACCCCGATTATCTCAATGCCTGGAAGAAAATCGAGTCACTCAGTAAGCGCATGCAAATGGATACAGTCACTCAAGATCAGCTTATTCTAAAAATATATGGCCTGGACCCCCTCGGCAAACACTCCTCGCCCGCGCTCCACGAAGTGAGAGACCTCAAAAAAATGTGGCACGCTGTGCTCGATAATCGCGAACGCATACAAGTGCTCCCCAAGCATACCCAAGTCTACCCACTCAAAGCTTCAGCCCAACAAATCGCAACACTCGCAACGAATCCGCTTACCACTTACATGTCCTACGAGGATACCGTGGAGCACCCTGCCGAGGCGCTCATTCGTAACCGGGTGATTGAAAAAATCCAGGATCTCTTCGTCCAACTCAGCCACAGCGAGAATATATAGCAGTCCAAGCGATCTTGCAAACTTTCCCGTTGCCAGCTCGGGAGCACAGACTTAGGCAATACTGACAGAAAGACTATGTTAGAAAATTTAACCGATAAACTAGGCAGCGCACTCCGTAATTTGCGGGGTGTCGGCAAGCTGAGCGAAGAAAACATGGCTGAGGCACTCAAGGAGGTGCGTCAGGCCCTGCTCTCAGCAGATGTGCATTTCAAAGTCGCGCGCGAGTTCGTGGCTACCGTAAAGGAGCAATGTGTCGGCCAAGAAGTGCTCAAGTCGGTCACTCCCGGCCAACAGGTGATTAAGATCATCCACGATGAATTGGTCAAACTACTGGGCGAAGGCGCCACCGAGCTGGAAGATAAAAAGCCGCTCCGCATCATGATGGTCGGCCTGCACGGCTCTGGTAAGACCACCAGTAGTGGTAAGCTGGCTCGCTACATGGCCAAAAAGCGTGACTACCGCCCCGCGCTGGTCGCCTGCGATGTGTATCGTCCGGCCGCGATCGACCAACTCGAAATGCTGGCCAAAAACGAAGGCTGCACCTTCTACGGCGACCGCGAAGAGAAGGATGTCGTGAAAATCGGTATACGCGGCCTGCAAGCGGCCAAAGAGGCCGATGCCAACCTGATTATTTTTGATACAGCGGGCCGGCTACAAATCGACGAGGACTTGATCGAAGAAATCAAGCGCTTAAAGGCTGAAGTGCAACCGGATGAAATCCTGCTGGTCGCCGACGCCGCGCTGGGCCAAGAAGCGGTCAATGTGGCCAAACACTTCCACGAGGCAGTGAATTGCACCGGGATCATTCTGACTAAGCTCGATGGTGACGCCCGCGGGGGTGCCGCACTCTCGATGAAATCGATCTCCAATGTGCCGATTAAGTTTATGGGCACCGGGGAAAAGTCAGACGAGTTTGACGTCTTTCACCCCGACCGTATGGCCTCCCGAATCCTGGGTATGGGCGACGTGGTCTCGCTGGTCGAAAAAGCTCAAGAGACGATTGATCAGGACGAAGCGGAGCGCATGGCCGAAAAGATGCGCAAGGCGGACTTCAACTTGGAAGACTTCCTCTCGCAGATGCAGCAGGTCAAAAAGATGGGCTCGCTAGGCTCGTTGGTGGGCATGATGCCTGGCATGAGTGGGGTCGAAATCGGCGAAGACGAAGAAAAGAAAATGGCCCGCACAGAAGCCATCATTCTTTCGATGACTGTGCAGGAACGCCGTCAACCACGCCTATTACGCGGCAGTCGCCTCAAGCGCATCGCTAATGGTTCGGGTGTGCAAGTGCGCGATGTCAACGCCCTGCTGAAACAGTTTAATCAAATGCAGAAGATGATGAAGATGATGCGTGGTGGTAAAGGGCGCAAAATGATGAAGGCGATGAAAGCACAAATGGGCGATGAGCAAGGCGGCCTGCCCACCAACCTACCAGGAATGTAATTTTAGATGGATAAGCAAGTCGTTCCAGTTCTCGTCAAGGGTGTGATGCCAACCTCCAGTGGTTGCGCCGTCTTCCTCGGCAACAACGATAAGACCTTTGTCATTTACGTAGACGAGGGTATCGGCGATGCCATTCAACGCGCGGTGGATGGCGCCAAAGGCGAGCGCCCCCTCACCCACGACCTGATGCTTACCATGTTGGACGGCTTGGGCGCGGAGGTGGAACGCGTTGTGATCAACCATGTCGATCAAGGCACTTTCTTCGCACGTCTAATCGTCTCGATGGAAAACGAGCTCGGACACAAGATCATCGAACTCGATGCCCGCCCTAGCGACTCCATGATTCTCGCGCTCGCCTCTGGCAAGCCAATCTATGTCGCCCAAACTGTGATCGATGCAGTGGATGATATGACAGAGATCTTGGCCAAGATCCTTGAGCAAGACTCGTAAACTCGACCTATGACGCCACTCCCCGAACCGCTGATAGCTGGGCAGCCATGGACAGCGCTGGCTCCGATGCAGGACGTCACGACGCTCCCCTTCATGCGCCTGCTGGGCAAATATGGCGCGCCGGACTTGCTCTTTACGGAGTATTTTCGTGTGCATGGTCACTCGACTTTAGAGCAACACATCGTCGACGCGGTCTGTCAGCATAATACGGGACGCCCGGTTTTCGCGCAGCTGATCGGTGAAAGCTTACCTGACTTGGAGCGCACCGTCGCAGCGATTGAAACCGCACAGCTGCCGGTGGCGGGCATCGACCTCAATATGGGCTGCCCGGCCCCTAAAGTTTATAAGAAAAATGTCGGCGGCGGTCTACTGCGCGAGCCATCGAAAGTCGACGAAGTGCTCAGTTGCCTGCGTGGCGCCATCCAGGGCCGCTTCACCGTTAAGATGCGCATCGGTTTCGACAGTGACCAACACTTTGAAACGATCCTAGACCTGATCGAGAAGCACAAAGTCGACTTACTAAGCTTACACGCGCGCACGGTGAAAGAAGCCTACCGCAGCGAAGTCCATTATGAATATATCAAGCGCGCTGCCGAGCGAGTGCCCTGCCCGGTATTGGCCAATGGCAACGTAACTTCAGTTGCGAAGGGGCAATGGGTGCTCGACCAAACGGGCAGCGCCGGCGTAATGATCGGCCGCTCTTGCATTCGTAACCCATGGATCTTTCGTCAGCACCGTGAACACTTCGCCGGACAGCCCATCTTCCAGCCAAAACTCGGCGATGTGCGCGAGTACATCGAGGAGCTGATCGTCGCAACCAGTCGTCCCAATCGAGAGGGGCAGTATCATATCAATCACATGAAGAAGTTCCTAAACTTCATCGGATTGGGAGTGGATACAGACGGTCAATTCCTACACGACATGCGCCGCGCACGCACAAAATCAGAGCTGGATGCCATTTGCGATAAGCACTTGATCGAAGGAGGACGTGCAGAACAATTGTTTCCAGATGAGCCGATCAAAGGCTTGGTCGCGCGCCCTAACTGCGAGACTTCACGCGGCTGCTCTTTGTAAAGATTCCATAGCTAGAAGCACCACGAACTCGCACTGTGGAACACACGATGCGGACAGGGATCGATCTATGCTTTGGCTTGTTCGAAGAGATCTTGAATTGTCTGCTTCAGTATGTTAAGACGCAGCGGCTTGCTCAAATAGGCATTCATCCCATTATCTAGGCAGCGAGCTTCGTCTCCCGCCAAAGCGTTCGCAGTCAACGCAACAATCTTAACTCCCTGAGCCTGCTGACCAGCCGCACCTTGACGTATTTGGCGCGTGGCCTCTAGGCCATCCATTATAGGCATTTGAAGGTCCATAAAAATCAGGTCATAATTTTGCTCGCGCAGTAAATCTAATAACTCCTCGCCATTGTCAGCAAAATCCACAGACCAGCCAAGCCGACGCAGCATAATCATAATCACTCGTTGATTGGCCAGATTATCCTCTGCGACAGCAATTCGAAGTGGTAATTGGTCGGCAAGTAATTTCGGCTTCGGCTGATCTTCACTAACAGCCTTTTTTATTTTTGGCTGAATCGGAATCGGTGGGCGCGAGTCTTTCAAGGAAACAATCTCAAACTGGGCGCGACTAAAGAAACAAGAGCCTTCCCCAGGGAGACTAGTCGCCCAAGCTTTACCTCCCATAGCTTCACTCAGACGCTTGCAAATCGCTAAGCCCAGTCCAGTGCCTCCATATTTTCGGGTGGTCGAGCTGTCTCCTTGAGAAAAGGGTTTAAACAACTGGCTGAGCTGCTCGCGAGTCATCCCGATTCCCGTGTCACGGACTTCAAATTCAATATCCACCAGATTCGTTTCCAGATTAATAGCATGCGTGCACACACTCAGCGAGACCTCCCCCTTTTCTGTAAACTTGATCGCGTTTGACAAGAGATTGGTTAAGATCTGACGCAAGCGGGTTTCATCGCCACGAATTCGACGTGGCACGTCTTCGTCGACATCAATATTTAAACTTAAGCCCTTTTCAGTCGCCTGCGAAAAGAACATTGAGCTGAGCTCGCGAATCACGGGTAAGATGGCGAAATCCCGAGACTCTAGATTAAGATTGCCGGACTCCACCTTGGAAAAATCGAGCACATCGTTGATTAAAGACATCAAGGCCTCACTACTGGTCTTGATCGTAGCCAAGTAGTCATCTTGCTCTTCATCCAAATTGGTATCATTGAGCATTTCAACAAAGCCAATAATCCCGTTCAGGGGCGTGCGTATTTCATGACTCATAGTCGCCAAAAAGTCACTTTTAGCGCGGTTGGCGCTATCGGCTTCGTAGGCTGATTGCTTCGCATGTTCGATTACTTGATTTAAACGCTGATTCACAATTTCTAATTCCTCTCGAGCACTATCGGCATCCTCCATCATACTGAGCGCAACCTTGCGCCCTTTCTTAAGTTCATCAGCCTGCTCAATTAAATCAGAATTAGCAGAGATTAATTCCTTCTCCGCACGCTTCCAGCGTTGCTCCGTCTCCCCATGATTACGTGTAATAGTACGTAATGTATCGGATAAGCGATCAAACTCTTTAAAATCAAAAGTCTGAGGCATCAGAGCCGACCCGCCAGTGCCAATACTGCTCAATCGGTCGTTCAATAGATCTAAATTGCTCTCTAAGCGTTGCACAAAATAACGTGTGGCCATTAACGGCACCGTCACACCAAACAGGAGAATCGCAAAGGCCAGCGCCATACTGCGATAAAACTCTTGTTGATGTGCTTTAGTCCGCTCCTCTCGCATGAACTCAATTTCGTCGATGTGTTCGATCGGATTGAAATCAACATTCGAAACCATAGAATTAAGCTGCTCCATTAACACCGAGCGCTCTTCCATATACTCAGTAAAGCGAATGGAAACCATCCAGCCGACAATCACGACGACGACCGCGATAATCGGCAGCGCGGCATACAGATATACCATGCGCACAATGCTACGTGCCTGAGTGCTCAATGGCCACTCCCCTTTCTCACGGCAGCGAAAGGCAACGATTCAACCAGCTCAACTGGCAATTCCAGCTTACTATCATCCGAGGAATTATCTGTTTTATAACGCGGCGCCTCCCCTGCTTCTCGACAGAGTAAATTCACCTCTTCTTTGAGTTCGAGAATGCGTGTTTCGCGACGAAACATCCCTTTTCGGAAGCGATCCAAATCTTTTTGAGCAGCCTCTAGATCTGCCACTCGTTCAGCATTCTTAACTGGCGGCACGAAAAAAGCAGCTTCCACCACGTGCTCCTTTTCGAAATACTGCCCGCTCAAGAGTGCATGGGTCGAAAAACCGTCGGCACTCTTCATTTCGATTTTAGGCTGTTTAACGGAAGCGTCACCCTGCTTGATCGAATCCACAACGGACTCCAACTTCAAAGGATTCACCCCCAACACTTCTTCTAAGCGCTGCCCTCGTAACACTGAATCTGTCGGCATACGAAGCATTTTAACGAACCCTGGGCTGGCTCGATCAATAATTAAGCTTCCCGCATCAAAGCGTACAAAACATGCCAAGGACCGTGAATAAAGTTGATTCTGAGCTTCCAAACTCGATGCCTTTGCGAGCGTGAGCAAGCGCTCTTTTTCTCTTAACTGAGAAGTCAAGCTGCGCTCAATCCATACAAAGCACGAGACAGTCACCCCGCCCAAACCAGCAAACACGTAAGCCTCGATATCGGTAACCCCCAGCACGATCAAAACAGTCGCGATTGCAATGCATGAAAAAACACCCGTGGTCAGCGCGAGTAACAATGCACTGAATGACATTCCTTGGTGATCAGTCGAATTCATGATTTGATGCTTAGTAACAAGTAAACAATTGCGAAATTAGTAGAGTCTATCCCCTAGTGTGCAAGGCTAAGTGACAGAATCTATAAAAAAGCCTAATGCTCCACTTTTTCAAGAACGCCCCACTCGCATCAACTCGGCACCACAGGCATCAAGCGCGGCTTCATGTGCGACGCGCAATGGGTCATAAGCATCCAGCAAAGCCCAAAACCGCGGCCCATGATTCATTTCGGTCAGGTGCGCCAGCTCGTGCAGCAGCACATAATCCTGTAGCTCGGGTGCGACTAAGACTAAACGCCAATTGAGTGAGAGGCCGCGCCGACTGGAACAAGAGCCCCAGCGACTCGATTGGTCCCGCACAGAGATAGCGCCATATTCAAGCTGTAGGCGCTTGGCGTGATAAGCCACGCGGCAATGCAGCGCATCTTTCGCAAAGCGGCGCGTCAATTGCAGCAAGGAGGCCTCATCCACCACGGGCAAGCGCAGCACCAAGACCGCCCCTCCGGCATCGAAACAGTAATCGGCCCGCCGTCGCGTGCTAGACTCGATCCTAACTTCCAAAACATCGCCACTCGCCGTCATCCGCGGGTGCTGCGCGAGCCACTCCGTGAGTGTTACGACCGGGGGCACTTTAACCAGTTGCGCATCCAGCCACTCGCGTTGCTTCTCTATAAAACGAGCTACATTGCGGTCGCTGGTCTGCCAGGGCACTGAGGCCAGCACTTGATTCTGATGCCCGAGTCGCAAGCGCAGGTGTCGCGTCCCCTTGCGACGACTCACCTCAACGGGCACGCGCTGCCCACTCGCACTAATAAACTCCATCACACGCCCAAGGCTCAGACCTGCTCGAGGGTATCAACAACATTCTGGGTATAGCGACGCAGCGCAGACTCGGGGTCGATCCCCTTGGCACGGCAAGCTGCAGCAATCTCAAAGAGCTGTTTACCCAAACTCGCTTCGTCGATACTGTCCGCGGCTGCATCAATCGCCACTTGATCGATCACAGTTTCAGCGAGCATCTGCTGTTTCTGAATCTGCTTATATACATCCTTCGCATACATCAAGGCAGGCAGTTGATTGGGCAGATCCTTGAATTTGCCCGACTGCGCGGGACCTCGTTTACGCTCTGTAGCCTTGATCTGATCCCACTGCACGAGAACTGCCTCCGAGGAGCTTAAGTCTCCCTGTCCAAATACATGTGGGTGCCGGCGCACGAGCTTCTCATTGACCTCACGGCACACGCTCTCAAAGTCGAACTGCCCTGCCTCTTGTGCCATCTGCGCATGCATCACGACTTGCAGTAAAACATCCCCCAACTCCTCTTCCATGTGGTCCATGTCGAGACGGTCGATCGTCTGCAAGAGCTCACAGCACTCGTCGACTAAGCATTCAGCAATCGATTGGTGATCTTGCTCAATATCCCAAGGGCAGCCGGTCTCCGGCTCGCGCAAGGCAGCTACAGTTTTAATTAAATCTTCAATGGCACTCATATATATTATTTGCTTCTAAAATGTAAATCGCTGTGAAACTGCTGCCCACTTAGCCCAAGGTCTCTGCCCACAAGGCTTCTTTAAACCCGACCAAGCCGAAGCCCTCGCCTAGCACGAAGGGACGCTTGACTAAATTGCCTCGGCTCGCCAGCAGTCCCAGCGCCTGGGTCTGTGACATACTAGGCAACTTCTCTTTCATATTGAGCTCCCGGTAATCACCGCCAGCCGTGTTGAATAATTTGCGCAGCTCACCAGATTGATACTGTAGCATTTGCTCCAGCTCCGCAACTGTTGGCGGCGTCTCGCGAATGGGGTATTCCTCATAAGAGATGCCCTGCGCATCCAGCCATCGAGTCGCCTTTTTACAAGTACCGCAGTTTTTATAAGTGTAAATCTTCATACCATCCAACAGATGGATGTAGAATCACTCAACCGTCAAGACCTGCCCGCTAGAACCATTCGGCAAACGAAAAGAATCCCCTGCACGACGGCCTAATAGACGCCCCGCCAAGGGGGATTGCGCCGTAATCACTGTCACTTCGTACGATTCCATCTTTATAACTTGCCCCCCAGCCGTTCCTGCAAAAAAGAAATGCTCCTCGAAGCCCCCAAAATCACAACAAAAGAGTGCGCCAAAGGATACTTGAGTCTTCGGCTGCAACAGCTCTTCGCGCTCGGACTGCAGTTCCTCAATCGCATCCGCCCATTGTCGAGCCTGTCCAGCCTGCCCAGCTGCTAAGTATGAAGCCTCCAACCCCTGCGTATCCCACTGCGACTCCGCACGCGATTCTTCATTCGTCGCGTAAGACGCTGCATCCTTAGAGGCATTCACGGCATTGAGCGCTTCCTCGCGCAGCGTCGCTAATAGGCTGTTAAAGAAATTTGTTTTGTTCATGACTCGGACTAAGCCGCCAGCCTTCGCATCGAAGCGCAGTTGACAATACTATTCAGCCAACAAAAAACCCGCCACGTGGGCGGGTTTAGAAAAATTGACGCTCATTGAGCCAATCAAGACAGTAGGAAATTACCCCTTGATTTCGCGGTGCAGCGTGTGGCGACGAAGAAACTTGTTGTATTTCTTCTTCTCAACGCGATCGGGCTGTAGCTTCTTGTCGCGTGTGGACATGTAGCGTGATACAGGTTTCCCCTCGGCGCGGGCTTCGGTGCATTCTAAGATGATGTGCTCTCTGGGCATGACTAAACTTTTGTTGATGGTTTCGGAAAAAGCAGCGGAAAGTAGGTGCTTCGCTCCGCGAAGCAACCCTTTTTTCCAGCTATTTCACCGACTACTGAGCGACACCCAGCTGGCACCACTGAATCATTCAGTCAAAATAGTCTGTATATTAAATCTCAAAGAGGCCCGAATCCACCCAGGTGACTAGAATCTCTCGTAAGATTAAAACAAGTTGTGATTTATAAAAAGCCAGTGAGTATGGGTCCTCACTTCATGAAAATCCCAAAGTCTATTTTACACCAAAGCACCAGCCATCTCGTTTGGCTGATGATGGCTCCTCTACTCATATTTGCCCAAAGCGAGTCTAGGCAGCCCCAAGCCCCCGCAGGTGCCGACACACGCCCCGCGCAAACCGACAGCGCCAGCGCGCAGCTCATAAAGAACTACTTAACGGTCACTGGCGCACTCCAAGCGCAGCCCCCGCTACTCAATGTCGTCGCCCAAGGTCGTATTAAAGAGTCCACCCTTGAGCGCCAATTTCACTTAATCGAAACCAGCGATGGCAAACGCCGCCTCACCTACAGTTGGACCCACCTGGGTCGTAAACACCGTGTCCTCTATGTTCACGATGGCCTGCAAACTTGGACTCAGGTCTTAGAGCCCAAGCAGCAAACAGCTCATAGCTATACCGGAGTCGACGCGCAGCACTTCGCCAATCAACGCTGGCTGCTTCAGCCCTTTACCCTGCCCAAACGAGCCGACTACGAGTTCAAATACCAAGGCACCGCTCTCGTCGCTGGACGCCCCGCCCATATGATCAAGGGATATGGGAAGGCCAATATTCACAGCTGGTTTTACTTCGACCAGGAAAAGTCACTCCTCACCCGCTGGGGCGGCCAGGGAAAAATCGCAGGCGTAACAGAAGCCATGGACTATCAGGCGAGCCAATTTAAACCAGTCGATGGCATCTTAATTCCTTCTTATATTCAATTACTGGCGCAAAACGCCCCCTTCGGATACATTCAAGTGGAACAAATGACTATCAATCAGGATCTCAACGAGGTTTCCTTTTTCATGCCAGAGCACATCTCTCCCACTTTGCGCCAGCGCCCGACCGTAAAAAATTAATGCAGATCGACCCGATGCAACGCAGCGTGCAATTGAGCGCACGCGAATTGGCGCTGTTCCGAAACCAAGCAGGCACACGTGGCCATGGTCATAGCCCCTGGCGAGCCGCCGTCGGTCAACAATGGCACAAAAGCGCTGAAGCCACTAGCCATGCCACACACCCAGACGCACAATTCGAACTGAGCGTCAGCGCCAATTGGCAAGAACGTAACTGGCTCTTTAAAATCAATGGCCGCATCGACCAATTGCTGCCAGCCCCTCAGGGCCTGCGAATCAGAGAAGTAAAAACCATCCGCAGTCCCCTGCCGGCACCCGACGAAGCATTGATCGCAGACTACCCGGAGTATTTTGCACAGGCCGCCATCTACCGAGCGATGCTGCAAGTGCTGCCCGAATACTGCGAACGGTCGATCAGCGCCGAGGTGCTATTTATTAATATCGAGAACGGCGCCCAGCAAACCGTACTCTTACAGGCACCCGAACACGCTCTTTTCGAACAGCAGATCGAGCAATTACTGCCCTTCCTCGATGAACGACACGCGAGCCTCAACCGCTTACGCCACAGCACCGTTCACCCCGCCTTTGAATCCCTGCGTCCAGGCCAAGCAGAACTGTTTCACACTTTACATCAAGCCGCCCTGCAGGCCAAAGTCGTACTCACACAGGCCCCCACCGGCTTTGGTAAAACAGGCATTATCCTCGAGCATGCACTCAAACACATGCAAGACGGCCTCTACGATCGCTGCATCTACCTCAGCAGTAAATCGACCGGGCAGCTGGAAACCATCCGCCAGCTCAAAAAAATGATCGGCCACGACATGCGCTACATACAAATGCGCAATCGCCACGAACACCGAATCGATAGCGAGCGACACAGCTGCAGCGGCGATGAAACTTGCGATGCCGAGATCGGGCAACATTGGCAAGAGGCCGCACTCAAGCCATCCGAACTATTTATAGACGGCACCTTCGAACTCTCACGCGCCAAAGAAATCGGCGCCGAAACTGGCATCTGCCCCTACAGCCTCACCAAAGCCTGCCTGCCCTATGCAGAAATTTGGATCGGTGACAGTAACTATGTATTCGCCCCCGACAGTCGTTCTGTGTTTATGGATGCGCTCGGCTTCGACCCGCAACGCACCCTATTAATCATAGACGAAGCGCACAACCTACCTGATCGAACGGCCGATAGCCTAAGTGTCGAACTCTCCAGCGCAGACCTCTTGTTTGCGATCGAAGAGTTACGCCAGCACGGCGCTCCGCGTCGATTGCTCGCCACCGCGAATGAGCTGTGCCGCTGGATCGACAGCCTCAGCGCCGATCAGCCCCTAAACGGAAACCAGCTCTACATGGGACAGGACCTCTGCGAAGACTTCGCCGATCAACTCCAATCGGCCGCCTTCGATTACCAAGCCACCGCCCCCTTCGCCCTGCAACTCATCTGGTCCATCCCACGCCTAGCCGAAACTTTTGCCGCACCCACGCACCAATTTCTCCACTGGACTCCACAGCCCGGACGCTTAAGCGCCACCTGCCTCGACGCCAGTAATTGGATCGCCAACTGCCTCGCGCCCTTCGCAGGCACTGTGATGATGTCGGCCACCCTTGCTCCCTTCGATCATTTTCGCGAAAGCTGCGGCCTCAGTCAGCAATCCGTCACCATCGCTCAAGCACAGGCACCTTGGCGCGATGACGCCTATCAAGTTGCCATCGACTGCCGCATCGACACCCGACTACGCAGCCGCGAACGCTATTACGAAGCCACTGCGCGCACCGTGGCACAATTTAGCTATCACAGTCCCGGCACCCCCATTGCCGTATTTTTTGCATCCTATCAATATGCCGAAAACATCCAAGCCTACCTCGAAGCACTCGATCCGAGCTTACGCGTGCAACGCCAAACCCGCGGGCTCGACCTTTCAGAACAGTCTTCATTCATCGCAGAATGTTTATTAACATCAGATGTTTTGTTCCTAATCCTAGGCAGCAGCTTCGCCGAAGGCATCGATCAACTTGGTGGCGTCGTCGACCACATCATGATCGTCGGACCTGCCCTGCCAGAGGTCAATTTAATACAAAAAACTCGTATTGAAAACCACGCCAGCTTCTCACGGGAAGATGCCTTTCGCGACGTTTACATACGCCCAGCCATGCGTCGCATTCACCAAGCGCTCGGCCGTATTGTGCGGGCACCCGGACAGTCCGCGCGCGTGCTACTCCACTGCAAACGTTTTTCAGAAACGAGTTACCTGATCGAACTTGCCCCCGAGTATCAGAGTGATTGCGAGCTACATAACGACGAAGCTTTCGCTCAGTGGTTGGAACAGTAAAATAAGTCACAGCACGACAATTTAACTGTCGAATGAGCCGCTATTAATAAAAGAAGCGTTAGCGATTTGCAAAATGTGTTTTTGTTTGTAATTACTAATTTAGTAGCCAAATTTTAACCTCGGGAGTGTTTCCGATGCAAATTGGTTACATTCCTACACACACACACACACACATATCATGGCACGTTCAAAAGCAAACAAAGGAATAAGTCGAATCGACTCTGGTTCGACTCACGGTTGGTTCGTTCGCGGTTATCGCAACGGAAAAACCTACTCAAAATTATTCAGCGATCGCAAATGCGGTGGCAAAGGCAAAGCACAAAAGCTAGCCAAAGCCTATCGCGATGAGCTGAATGAAGAACTGGAAGCAATTCCAAAAAAACCACGTCAACGCCGCATTGTTGTCTCTGATTCCCGCAATACCACAGGGGAATTAGGCGTTTCACGCACCACCAAGATCGGACCAAACGGAACAAAGCACGAGTGCTACTCCGTCAGCTGGCGTCCAGAACCTGGAGTGCAAAAATGCACTTCGTTCTCAATCAAAAAATACGGAGAGAAGAAGGCCTTCAAACTCGCCGTCGAGCATCGCCGCAATAAAATGCGTGAGATTCACGGCGCGAACTTCTACCGTCAATTGAGCAAACGTAAACAAGCGGTCGCAAGTTAATCACATTTTTGAGATTCACAAAGCGCAAAACTTAAGCGCAACCCTCTGGGTTGCGCTTTTTTTGGGGGCATACAATACCGACTCATCCAGCCCCGACTCTATTCGCAACACGCCAATGTCGCAAAATTTATCATGATTGATGATGGATTTCCCTCAAAAAGCATGCCTATCATTTCAGACCAATGATAACACACGATTTTCCTTTCGACCCCACATACGGCTACACGCTCGAAGATTTGCTGCAAGTCACCGCCCCCGCCGAACCCGACGATTTCAAAAACTTTTGGCAAGAGACCTATACACAGGCGCGGCAGATCCCACTCAATATCCAGCAGTCTCAGATCGAAAGCCCCCACCCGGACTTTCATCTTTATCAAGTAAACTACGACTCCTGGCAAGGTGTCCGCATCGGCGCATGGATCACCGTGCCAAAGTCCGAGCCTGTTGAGCGCGCCGTAGTCGTCGGACATGGCTATGGCGGTCGCGACGCCCCCGGCTTCAACGAACCCATCAAACATGCCGTATGCATCTACCCCTGCGTTCGCGGCTTCCAACTCTCTCCGCACCCTGATTACCCCGGCGATGGACATCGCCACGTAATGGTCGGCATCGAAGCCAAAGAAAGCTACTCCCACCTAGGCAGCGTAGTGGATTACTGGCTCGCAGCTTCTGTCTTAGAAAGCCTTTACCCACAAACCACCAACCAAGTCGATTACCTCGGTGGCAGTTTCGGTGGTGGCATCGGAGCACTCATGCTCCCATGGGACTCACGCTTCAAAAAAGCCTATCTCAACATTCCTAGTTTTGGCAATCACCCCCTACGCGTCCAACTCCCTTGCTGTGGCAGTGGGGAATCCGTACAAAAGCACTACCAAGAGGGCCACACCCAAGTGCTCGAAGTGCTACAGTATTTTGATGCCGCCGTCGCCGCTAAATATATCCAGATTCCAGTAGTTGTGGCCGCCGCCACCTTCGATCCTGCAGTACCGCCCCCAGGCCAATTCTGCGTCTATAACAGTCTAGCCGGCCCCAAAGAGCTCTTTATCCGCCAAGCCGCTCACTTCGATTTAGCCGGCAATGAGCACGACGACGCCGCCATCCGCGCACGCTTGCTACGCTGGTTCGCACAATAATCGCACTCGAACTCTATGACCGAACGCAGCCTTCCAGTTCCGAGCTACTCCGAAGAGCTCCCGATCCATCAGCGGCGGGAGGAGATAGTGCGCACCATCCGCGACAATCAAGTCGTCGTCATCGCCGGCGAAACGGGATCGGGTAAAACAACCCAGATCCCCAAATTCCTACTGGAATGCGGCCTCGGAAAAAAAGGCTTCCTCGGCTGCACTCAACCGCGCCGCGTCGCCGCACTCTCAGTCGCTCAACGTATCGCCGAGGAACTAGGCGTGCAATACGGGCACGAAGTCGGTGCTAAAATTCGTTTCACCGATCAGACTCAAGCGCACACCGTCATCAAGGTCATGACCGATGGCATCCTGCTCAACGAGCTGCAAGACGACCCGATGCTACGCGCCTACGAAGCCATTGTGATCGATGAAGCGCACGAGCGTAGTCTCAATATCGACTTCATCCTAGGCTGCCTGCGCCAACTCAGCGAGCGTCGCAAAGACCTAAAAATTATCATCACCTCGGCCACCATCGATACTGCGAGTTTTGCCAAGGCCTTTGATAATGCCCCGATTATTGAAGTCTCTGGCCGTATGTATCCGGTGGATACATTTTACCGCCCCCCCGCCGACAACGATGAGGGCGATTACATTGACGCCGCCAGCGAAGTCATCTGCGAGATCATCGATCACAATCGCGAAGGCGACATTTTAGTCTTCCTTCCCGGCGAACGCGACATCCATGAGCTCCGCCGTGAATTAGAAAAAACGCCCGCTCGGCAGTGCGATTTACTACCACTCTTCGGACGCCTCGCCAACGCTGACCAGCAGCGCATTTTTCATCCCGGTGGACGCCGTCGCATTATACTCTCCACCAATATTGCCGAAACCTCGCTCACCGTGCCCGGCATCCGCTATGTCGTCGATACCGGACTCGCACGCGTCAGCCGTTACAGCCCACATTCACGTACCCAACGGCTCCCGATCGAACCAATCGCACAGTCCAGCGCCAACCAGCGCCAAGGCCGCTGCGGCCGCGTCAGCAACGGTATCTGCTACCGCCTCTACGAAGAACAAGACTTTCTCGCACGCCCCCGCTACACCACGCCCGAGATTCATCGCGCCAACCTGGCATCGGTCATTCTGCGCATGATGGCCTTCCGCTTGGGCGACATTCGCAGCTTCCCCTTCATCGATCCTCCCGCTGAAAATGCCATCGTCGGCGGCTATCGCCTACTCGCTGAGCTCGGCGCCGTTCAAGCAGACGAACGCAGCCCCGATCCAGACGCCTACCGCCTGACTAAACTCGGTCGCCGACTCGCACAACTGCCCGTCGACCCCACCGTCGCGCGCATGCTACTCCAAGCACAGCGCGAGCATGCACTGCCCGAAGTGCTCGTCATCGCAGCCGGCCTCTCCATCCAAGACCCTCGTGAGCGCCCCGCTGAACTGGCCAAAGAGGCAGACGAAATGCACAAGCAATTCACCCACCCCGAGTCCGACTTCCTCACCCTACTCAACATTTGGAACAGCTACCACGAAAAGTTAGACAGCCTATCGCAAAACAAACTCCGCAAATTCTGCAAAAGTCACTTCCTCGCCTACCAGCGCATGCGAGAGTGGCGCGACATCCACCACCAACTGGAGCGAATCCTTAAAGAGCGCCGCGGCAGCAAGTCCCCCCAAAAGACTCCCCACTCCCCACGCTCCACCCCCCACTCCCCGACAGAATTAAGTTACGCAGCCATTCATAAATCCATTCTAACGGGTCTGCTCAGTAACATCGCCCACAAAGAAGAAGCCCACAACTACCGCGGCCCTCGCAATCGCAAGGCTCTACTCTTCCCCGGTTCCGCACTCTTCGACCACGAAACCGCCAAAAAACAACGCAAAGCCGCCTACGCCAAAAAGACCAAACCAAAGCCCATAAAAACCAAGGCACCCGAATGGATCGTCTGCGGCGAATGGATGGAGACCAGTCGCCTCTTTGCCCGCACCGCAGCCAAGATCGAAGTCGAGTGGATCGAACAACTCGCCGGCGACCTACTCTCCATCCGGCACTCCGAGCCCTTCTGGAGCAGCAAAGGCGCCGCCGTGCTGTGTAAAGAGCGCCGTATACTCTTCGGCTTAGAAATTAAACGCAGTCAGGTCAGCTACAGCCGCATCGCCCCCGACGAAGCGACCGACATCTTTATCCGCAACGGCCTCATCGAAGGCGGCATTAAGGAGCGCCCCAAATTTTTTGAGCACAACGCCCAAGTCCAGCAAGCCGCCGAGTCCGAACTCGCCCGCCGCCGCACTGGCTCGGCCTTCTGGGTCGAGGACAATCTATTCGCCTTTTATCGCCGCCAACTCGAAGGGATCGGCTCCTTCGCCGAATTGCGCAGCTACGCCAAAAAACACCACGGCGGCTCGATGGACTTTCTTAAAGCCCACGAAGACGACCTACTACCGCCCGACGACAGCGGCATCGCCACCGAAGACTTTCCGCGCGCACTCCAGCTCGGCGGCAGCGAAATCCCCCTCCACTATCGCAACGAGCCGGGCAACGAAGAAGACGGTGTCACACTCCGCATACCACTCGCACAAGTCGATGCCATCCAACAAGGCACCCTCGACTGGGCCGTGCCCGGCCACCTCGAAGAAAAGATCGAATGCTTACTGCGTGCCCTGCCCAAACAAATTCGTATCCGCCTACACCCACTCAAAGAACGCGCCAGCGAGCTCAAATCGAAGCTCAAGCCCAGCGAGCGCCCACTCACCGAACAACTCAGCGAGCTCCTGCGCAGCGGCTACGGCATCGAAACCTATAAAGACCAATGGCACAAAGCACAGCTGCCCCCACACCTTAAGCCACGTATTCAAGTTGAAAATACCAAGGGCGATGCCCTGGCCCAAAGCCGCGACCTCGACACCCTGCGAAAACAGCTTCAATCCAAGAGCCAACAAACCGCTGCTGGCAATGGACTCGATGCCATACCCGCCTGGCAAAACGCCGCCGCACAATACGAACGCGAGAATTTAAGCGAATGGAACTTCGGAGACCTCCCCGAGTGCATCGACCTCAGCGGCGAGTCCGGACTCCCCCTCAAAGCCTACCCCGCACTCCACAGCGAAGCTCAACACATACACCTCCGGCTCTACCCCGACCGCGACCAAGCACGCCAGCAAACTGAAAAAGCCTGGCCCGCACTCGCCGAGCAAAGCATGGGCCGCGAGATCGCATGGCTACGCCGCGACCTCAAAGAACTCAAAAAGCTCGGCATCTTACTCGTGCACCTCGGCGGCTACGACCGTATCAAAGATCCCGCATGGGCACACTTGCGGCGCCATTTGTTTCAAACAGACAACTGCCTCCCCCTACGCCAAGCCAAGTTTCAGAACACCCTGCAACACGCCCAAAGCGCCTCGAAAGGCATCATCATGCGCTTTGTAGACCGCCTTCGAGCCACCCTCGAAGCCCGCGAAGCCGTCACCCTACTCTTAGAACAGAAAAAGACCAGCCAAGCCATCATCTACCCCGGCATGCGCGCCCACCTAGAACAAATCGCCCCCATCGACCTCCTCGACCACTACGACTTTGATGAGCTAGCCCACATCACCCGCTACCTCAAAGCCATGATGCGTCGCGCCCAGCGCGCCAAAGAAAGCATCCAGCGCGATATCGAAAAGTCCCAACGCGTCGCTCCCTTCGAAGCCAAACTCAAAGCACTCGAAGCCCTCGCCCAAAAAACACAGGCCCCACGCGTCAAGCCCTACCGCATGCTACTCGAAGAGTTCAAAGTATCCATCTACGCCCAGGAGCTCGGCACCGCACAAAAAGTCTCCGAAAAGCGCCTCGAACAACTCGCAGATAGTATTACAAAACAAATCAAAAGCTAGCCCCACTTCGCAGCCCCAATCAAACGTCTAGTCCACAAGACAGGGAGAACGTCGAGACAGGGAGAACGTCGAACGTTCAACATCCAACGTCCAATATTGAATAACTGGGAGAGCTCGGGATCCTAGGCGGACCTAGCGAACTGATCCACCGTCGCTTACACAGCCTAGCAAAAGCGTTGAAGACTCTTAGCTCGAACATGTTCGAATCAGAGTCATTCCCCCGGGATCGCAGGTCTCCGCACCTGCTCTGCACGCACGGAATCAGAGTCATTCCCCGGGATCGCAGGTCTCCGCACCT